>JAFGNQ010000315.1 GCA_016926925.1 Candidatus Aminicenantota bacterium | reverse complement strand
TGTTGCATTTCCCTTCCAAAGGAAAGAACTGAAAGGCGATATTGATCTTACCTGCGAATTCTTCTTTGAGTTTGTTGAGCTCCTGGGTGAGAAAAAGACAATCCGGGCAGAGAAAATCCGAGAATTCGATGAGCTGAATGGGAGCATCCTCGAAATTTTCCGTAGACCGCACCGTCCAATAAGGAGAAATGAAGCTTGGATTGCCGACTATGGGAAGCTCGCGGAATTGTTTTACTATTCTTAAGGCGACAGCAGCCTTGGCATCCTTTTTGGCATCGTGGAAGGCGATCATCCCGTAAGCCCCGATTGCCGTAATGCAGGCAAAAGTTACGAGCATCTTCAACGAGGGCTGAAAAAAACGCTGCAAAAATCCATACTGGTCCCGGCCGGCTCCGAATCGCCAAAAGAGGAAAAAGCTCATCAGGGAAAAAAGATAAAAACCGCTGCAGAGCAGACACAGACTCCTCATGACGAAAACGGAGTAAAGAAACAGAGCTATGACTCCTAGAACATTAAAAAACGAGATTGAAGAATTGGTCCGCTCGAAACTCTTCGATGGAAAAATTGAGCCCAGCGCGACTAGGATTCCGACAATCAGGCCGAAATATCCGATGGGAATTCCCATAAAATCCGAAATCATCGAAAAAGCGGAGCTGTCACAGTTGAAAAAGGCACTGATATCGCAGAAGGAACCCTCGAATATGTTCTCGGGATAATTGGCGAGAAAGAAGTGGCGTATGGTGAGGATCGAAGCGCCCATCATCCCTACGCCTGAAAAAAAACTCAAGTATCTCGGCCAGCGCATCTCATTCATCGTCAACCACTGTTCCATACCGAACTCCTCATATTAATTCTCTCGATTATGTCAGTTTAGAGTACCGATTTTTTCCAAACAAATCAAGAAATTTCCGGCACAATCTTTATTTCGGTTTTGAGTAAGAACGGTTTGAAAAACCACATTCAATCGGCAGACGGGAAGGTCGTACGTCAGCCTTAAAATTCTTTGAATACACCCAGAGAAAAGCCGATTTTGGTGTAGCCGTCCTCCAGTTTGAAATAGCTGAAATCACCTAAAAGCCCCAGACCCGACCCTATCCAGCGTCTGTGTTTTACCACTACATATATGGAATTCTGATTGACTTCCTCGGGTCGGGAGAGATACGTGGCTAGATATGCTTGTTTTCCGAAGGACAGAGTGGCATTCGTAATCTGCCACCCTTCACGTCCATAGGCAGCATCCAACAAGTGGGAAAATGATTTAATACCACCCGGATCGCTCCTGTTCCTGAAAATTCTGTAGGTAGCAACCACACCTTCAAAATAGGCTGTTACCTGTGATGACAAAATAAGATCTCTGTGGACATTGTGATATTTGAGAAACGTGATTCCGGCTGTCCAGACGATGTTTCGCTTCTTCCCCAATTTGAAATTGAAATCGTTATCAAACCTGAAAACAGGAAGGTATGCCGAATCTGTCCCGGATGAAACCGCCGTATAAGTATAAAACCGATCGCTCCAGTCTTTGTAAGCCCCGGCAACGGCGAGGCCGGCATCTCCCTCTTTTCTGGAAAAAGCTCCCAATTGAAAATAATATGTGAACCCGAGCCGAGGATTGGCATAGTAACTCAACAAAAAAGTCTTCCAGGATCCGTATGGATCGTGGGGATTTAGCGTCTCATAAGAGAGCATCGCCTCAAAGCGCTTTGTTTTTTTCGCTGTTTCCTCCTCTGTGCCGACTCCGAACAAAAGAGCAACGCTGACCAAGAGAAAAATCGACAGGACTGAGGCCCTTTTCACAATGTTCCTCCTAGACATGAATGTCTGCCGGGAAATCCAATACCCTCTCTGCGGAGGCCGGATAATTCGCGATAAAACTTTGGACTTCTTTAAGCTGAAGAAAGCCAAGGATTCTATCTGAAGCCTTCCCGTCTCCGAAGGGATTGGACCTTTTTTCCAGAACCTTGTTCGATTTTTTATCTGTATAAAGCTCACTGAAGACCTCAATGATTTTGCCTTCATCGGATTCTGTTAGAAATCCATAACCCGATTCCAAGACCTCGGGCCTCTCTGTGCTTTCCCTCAGGATGATCACATTTTTACCGATGGTTGAGGCTTCCTCCTGAATCCCACCGGAATCCGTCATAATGAAGAAAGCTTCCTTCATAAGGTACACCATTGTCGGGTAAGTAAAGGCTTCCGTCAAAAAAATGTTCGACGGCCTGCCATTCATCTCACCCTGGATCATATTCCGGACTTCCGGATTCATGTGAAGCGGCCAAAGAAAAAGGGCATCCTTATACCTTTCTCCAAGAGATTTGACGACGCGACATATATTTATCAGGGGTTCACCGATGTTTTCCCTGCGATGAGACGTTATCAGAACGAGTTTTTTTCTCGCAAGCTGCGCCGGAATAGCGGGATCATTCGAGGCAATCTCTTTGATGATGTCCTCTTTACTCAGGAGGGACAGGGCAAGGTGAAGGGCATCCACTACGGTGTTGCCTGTGACCAAGATCCGGTCCCCTCTAACGCCTTCGGCAAGAAGGTTATCGGCTGACCTCTGTGTGGGTGCGAAATGGATATCCGCGATTCGACTGACGAGTGTTCTCAGCATCTCCTCGGGAAAAGGAAAATACTTTTTGGTCGTCCTCAATCCGGCTTCCACATGACACACAGGTTTCTTAAGCATGCTGCCGACAAAAGCTGCAGAGTATGTGGTGAATGTATCCCCCTGGACAATGATCAAATCCGGATCCTCGAGATCGATAGCGATCCGCATCTTTCGGTGGATGCACTTATAGAGTTCTTCAAGGTCCTGTCCATCCATCATACAGCCGAAACTGTAATCCGGTTTGATTTTGTAAAAATCTATGGCCTGATTCAAAAGTTCGAGATGCTGTCCGGATGAAACAACCCGGAGATTGAAATGGTCCCTGAGTTTGTAAACCACTGGGGCCAGCTTGATGGCCTCCGGCCTTGTCCCAAACACAATGAATATTTTCACGTGACTATCTCCTCTTTCGACAAAAACAATGCGCGATCATTGTCAAAATTCCGGTAAAAGCGACAAAGGTTCGCTTCCTCAGAAAGCCTGCTTTCCTGGAAATCATCATTCCTGCACATTCAGGGAAATCGTTCGGTTCTTGCATTTCTGCATAACCGTCATATAATAAAAAGTCCCATCCTCCTCAATAGAGAGCGCCTGCCCATAGGGCTTTTGGTATCCATCTTTGGGAACGGCGATGGCAATCCCTTCCAATCCCTCAGGATTGCTCAATGATATGCTCAATCTATTATTCTCAGGCATGAAGCGGTATTCCGTTTTAAGAAACTTCAACAAGAAATTTGCAAACTGAGACATCGTGTCGATATGCAGATTTCCATCGATCTGTTTTTGTTTCGCGTATTCTAAAAACGACATTAGGGCATCCGGATATTCGGGAATGTCATAAGGATGCGAGTAAATAAGCCTCACTGTTCTGTTCCGGATCACATAATTCGTGGTTCTTGTCAGCCATTCACGGACTTCCTCTTCTGTATAGCCGTTCCTTTCCATTTCATAAAAAGAAGCAGCTTTTCCGAACGTCAGAATCGGGAAGGCGATAATTCTATCCGACAGCTTTACTCCATTGAAAAAAGTTCTGTTGGGAGAAGAACCGGTGTCGCCCGTATAGTAATATGCAATAAATCCGAGATCCTCCAACACTTCCGTCGTGACCGGCTGAGGGTGAGTGCCGTTGGGTGCTGCGTATTCAACGATCTTGTAATCGACGATACTCTCCAGGCACTCGTTATTTTTCTTGATGTATTCAAAAATCTCCTTTTTATTAAAGGCGCCTTTCTCGATATTTCCCGAGAACCAATTGTGAGCCCAGCCTCCATGAGAACCGAAGCTGCCATAATGCTTGATGAGCTCCAAATAGGACTTTCCCTGGCCGCAGGCATCGAATCCCAATCCGTCGCCTTGCTTGTCCCTGTAATCGCCCGCGGTTATGTGGAGAGAGTAGCGGATATCTTTCGTAAGGTACCCCTCACCCAGCATATAAAGGATGCTTTTCCAGTCGACGTTGGCATCGATATGCCAGTTTATCACCAATCCTCCCTTTCCGAAGGGCGTATTCAGAATATGAGGCATTTTCACAACTTCAAAGAGAAATGTGCGAAGTACGGCACGAAGAGGGAAATCATCCGAAAAACATTTCAAATGCCCTAAGGGAAGGTTTACATAGAGGACATTTCCCTTGCCATAACGTCTCATGACGATTGCTGGGAATTCTTCCCCGTCCTGGGTTATAGCCATAGCAAAAATATCTTTCGCATCGATGCTCTGCATAAATTCATTTCTGGCTATGGGATATTCCAACTTTCCGTAGGCATAGCCGCCAAGAAGAAGGCCTTCAGCCGTTTTGCCATACGGAACTTGAAAAAATGCAGATCTCGTTTCGTCCAGAAATTTTATGTTGCCTAGCGTGTAGGCTTTATCTCGAAAGAGGTCGTAGGTAATGTAGTTGATTCCCGTGATATCGGAAAAGAGCGCTTCCTTGCGGAATGCGCCTTTCGCGTCCACAGTACCCGGATCATAGGCAATCAGAACATTCCCCCCCTGCCTGAGATACTCTTTTACCCAAATTCCCAGCTCCAGGGGAAGATTTCTGGCCACTCCATCCGGAAAGATGATGACAGGATGGGTTCTTACAACATCGCCGGCAGGAAGAGACAGGAGCAGATGGGCTGTAAGTCCTTCATGGGGAATGCCTTCTTCTTCGCATATGCTGATGTAGGCTTTCAATAAATGAGCATAATCTTTTTCGAAAGTCGATGTATAAACCAACAGAGCTTTGATCTCTTTCCCTTGCGAAATGCGTCGGCCTTTTTGGAACAACCTGAAATTAAAGAAAGAGAAGGCAATCAGAGCAAAAATCCCTGCTGCGATCAAGACCTTCTTCACAGGACCTCACCTCTTTTTCCGGAAATCACATAGCCATAGATGACAACATTTGAATCCAGTGATAATTCTTTACGACAAACTAGGGACTTCACCTTACCGGCTTTTCCTATTCTGGCCATTCTACCGATTTTCACAGCCCCTTGAGAAAAGACATTTCCCAGGATACGGCAGGCAGCACCGACAGTGACATCTCCTTCGGCGAACACATTCCCGACTATGCGCACTCTGTCCTCGAGGAGGAGTTTTCTATGGCTTTTGATATCTCCATGAACGACACTTCCGCATTTGATGAGAAGATTTTGTTTGGATATGATGGCTTTGTCAATTCTGGCCGCAGGGGGTATGACGGTCCATTCAGAGTCTGTTATGAGGGCGGTTTGAGTGATGTCGAAGGCTACTCTGTTTTTCGGGGAGATGTGATTCGATTCGTTTTTATCCCAAGTCACGATTGGCATTCCGAAAAGGCGACGGAAAAGACATTCCGAGCCGATCTGCAACTTGCCTTCGCAAGAGATATTCCATCCCAAATCACACCGCTTGTCCACCAGAATATTATCTTCTGAATCCACCCATCGGATCACTTTCGTTTGCCTGCCCAGAGAAATTCTGCCTTCAGCCGCCAAAGCTCTGACCTTGCAGTTCTCTCCTATTGTTGCCCTTCCGCGGACGTAGATCTCTTTATCAAAAACACAGTCCTCACGAGAAATCAAATTGCCGGTGATGTACAGAATATGATCGATGCGGGTATCCTCAGGGACGGTCATTTTTCCCCGAATTTCTATTATCTCCTCCTTGGATAGCCGAATGGACTGTATGCCTTCATTGAGGGTTTTCGAATAATCTAAAGACTTTTGAAGGATTGCCCTGAATGATTTTCCGAAGAATCTCGGATCCCTGCTGTAGTTCAAATTGATGGGGAGAGCAAAGGGATCTTTCGGTCTTATCAATTCCTGGATTCCAGGAAGAAAAGGAATAAGGAGCATTAACAGGAATATCGTAAAAAGTATGAACATCATCTCTGACTCTCCGTATCTACTCTGAACCTGTCCGTCTTCTGCCATAAGATTTCCCGTTTGAACAGGAGATCCAGCAATGCATTGATGAAGCCGAGGGAGGAATACCATAAATTGAACAAGAAGATAAAAAAGATAAGCGGGATCAACCGGATTCTGTAAGTGGATCCGTCGATCATAGCGGCGATACCAAGCTGGTTGAAAGGAGCAAAATTGCCGAAGGTATTGTAGGCGACCACAAGCAGAAATAAAAAGAGGCTTTCCACCACCTGCATCTCCCCGAGAAAAAAGAGAACAAGGGAAAAAACAAATCCCAAAGAAATTAGAACGGGGACGAAATAAATGAATAGGAGGAGCACACCATCGATCTTTACCCAGGGAGAGACATGCTGCGATTTCAGAAAGGGAACAAGATATTTGAACAGAACTTGTGTGTGCCCCCGCGCCCACCTCTTGATTTGGCGGGCTCTTACGGGCCACTGCTCCGGTGCTTCCTCGTAGCATTCAACCCGGCTCGCGTAGATGACTTTCCATCCGTTCACGAAAAATTTATAGGTCAGCTCCGTATCCTCGGCAAGAATATCTTCATCGAATCCGCCGAGTGACAATAGAAGATTCAGCCGAAATGCTCCGACTGTCCCTCCGTACTGAGGGACGAGACGCAAATTGTACCGGGCTTGCTGATCGATCTGGTATCCCGCAGATCTTTCGAGATCCAGAAGTCGTGTCAGCAGACACTTTGGGGTATTGCTGGGAATCACCCGGCCCATCATAGCCCCCACTTCTGGATCCTTGAAGGCCACGGCCATGTCTCTCAAAATCCCTTTGGGGGGAAGGTAATCCGCATCGAACACAACCGCAATCTCGCCTGTCGCAGTCAGAAGGGCTTCGTTCAATCCGGAGGGTTTCCCCCTCCTGCCCTGAGTTCTGTGTAGCGGTTTGATTACGGGGTGCCGGCGGGCATAATCATCGACAATCTCGGCGGTCCTGTCTTCAGAGTGGTCGTTTATGGGAATGATCTCCAGTTTGTCATGCGGGTAATCCGATGCAATCAGGAGATCTAAAATGTCCGCGGCGACTTTTTCTTCGTTGTGCATAGGCACCAGAACCGAAAGATTCGGAAGGTCGGAATCCAGAATGTCTTGATAATATATCCGCTGTTCTCCTAAGAGCCGGTTCAATGTGAAAATGAAATGCCGCAAAAAATAAACAATCATGACGATTGCCGTCAGGCTGAGGTAAATCTTCAAAATCAATACGACCAATTCCACACCCTCAAGTCTTGGTTGATCTTTTTGGAAACGGTACTGACGTAAAAAGAATACACCCCTACCACGGATATGAAATCGATGAACGGCCCGAAACAGAAAAAGAGTACAGCCATGAATATATAAGAAAAGCGCACCAGGATAGTAACAAAAAGCACATAGCGAACCAGTCCGAAGGCCATCGCGTAGAACAGGGTGAAGATGATGGCTGCAAATTTAGAGAGCATTGTCGACGGAATGGGCAATAAGGAAAAACTCATTATTATGGGAATGCACAACCATACCGCAATCTCGGTCTTTACGAATATTTCCGCAAATTGTTGAATCGTGTAAGGAAATAGCGACGGCAAAAATATAAAAAATAGCGAAGAAGCCATGCCGATCAAACTGACAAAGCAAACCCATACGGCCACGGGCTTGGGGATTCGGATCTTCAAGGTCAGCAGAATTCCACCGAGAGCGGCTACAAAAACTGCATAAGAGAACTGAGGCGTGGGATATTTCCCGGCTAGTTCAGGAGTGAAGATTCGGCCGAACAAAAAGGTCGTCTCCTTAAAAATCGACGCTGTGCCCGGATTGAGCGGAGGATTCCAGCGGATGAGATATTGGGCGGCGATCTGTGTTACAAAAGGATAGCAAAACAGAATGAACACCCAGCACTGGGGAACAAAAGCCATGAATTCGAGCAGGAATCTATTCCAGGAAAAAGATGTTTTTCGATGTGCCCGGTGGTAATAAATTTGCGATTTTTCCATGGCCTTCTGTGATAGAGCGTTTCATTGCCTCATATGATGAAGAAATCCTCAAGAATGTAAGGCATCGACTTTTGATTGATCACTTCGGTATCCTTGAGAACTCCCACCTAAGGTCTTTCAAACTCATGTTAATGATAGAAAAGCCGGCTTGGAGTGTAAATCGCCGGAGGGGGTGATATCGGGGGAGTATATTTCACCCTCCCGGGAGGTGAGACATAGAGTTCGATGATCGTAAAAGACAGGTAAAACCACCTCATTTATTTTAAGTCAGTATAGAAGTTAAGAGAAATCACCCCTTCCTCCGAGCTCCCACGGAACCCTGCAAACGGCCAAAATATGGTTGCGATTCTCAGTGAAGCGTGTTCAAGATAGAAGCCGCTATCCATTTCCGCATAAACACCCATACCTTTCTTCCCGTGCTTCCGTGAACGACAACCGGACGGGCACCGAGCTTTTGTGCCCACTGGGGAATTCTTGGTTCAAAACAGACCATCCGGTAACCTGGCAGATCGCCCGCGACTGCCGCTCTGAAGAATTCCCGGGCGTCTTTATCCTTCCATGCACGTTTCCACACTTCTGAGCTGGCTCGCCCTCTCTCGAATTCCCTCGGCAAGAAGCGGCCGGCAAAGCCCTCGGGTATAACCAGCACATCGGGATTGCGATTGTTTAGCTCACTGAAGGGAGCTTGAATCTCCTCAGCGCCGACGATAGGATTTCGCTTGTCAGGATGGTCGGGTCCGACGCGTTGAACGCGGTAGAGAGAATTCGACGTAGTATCAAAGTGCGGAAGGTAAACAAGTTTGCCGTAGGTTTCTATAACAGTTCCTCCGGGAAGTTGTGTTAAGAAGTGCTGGACAGCCCGGCGTGCATCACCCCATTGTGTCAGATGAACCTGGAAACTGTAACCGCCCGCCCAGACTATCAAGGCAAGGAGTATGGTGTGAGGAATCCGTCGCATCCGGCTTCTTATTTTAGGAGCCCTGTCGTCAAGCCGTTCAATCTCTTGCAAAAGCCCCTCACAACCGACGCCTCCATAGTAAGCCAGCCAAAGTCCCATGGGAAGTGCAAATCTATGTGTATGGCGAGCTACTACCAGGGTGAAGAAAGCCAGACTGCTCACTCCGGCAATCAGTGGAAGCAGACGCCAAGACCAAACTTTCAAGCCGCCCAGCCCAGGTCTCGACACGGCTGCAAACACACCCAGCCAGGCCAAAATGACCAACGGCCATGGCCACCAGAAATCGTTTTGGCTGAGGAAAAGGTCCCGTAGATTCGCCCATATTCCCGCCAATCCAGCTGCGTACTGACGCCAGTCTTGACTGGAGCTTCCTATCAGTTTTGAGAGTCGAGCCGCGAATCCGGTCGGATTGATTAGGCCGCCTCCGAGAACACCCAGACCCAACAATCCTGTGAGCACAGCCAGACCGAGATACCTCCAGTGGCTCGAGAGCGCAGCTAACTTGACTCGGCGGAGCAGAGGGAGAACGATCATATATATTGGGATTACCAACACATATGTAGAATACGCTTGGTCCTTGGTCGCTACCGATGCCGCAGCAAAGAGTCCGAACAAAATGTAATCGCGAGGGGCTCCGCGCTTCGCGATTGTCAGCAAGCGGTCGATGGCCAGCACCGTCCACATGAGATAAGGGCCGTCGAGATTTGTGACCCGCCCGTAATAGGCAAATGAAAGGTTGGTCGCAGCGAACAGCGCCGTCCAAATCGCTGCCCGATCGTTCACTGTTCTCCGGACGATTCGGGCCAAGACCAGAATTGTAACCACACTCATCGCAACGGCCAAGGCCTTGGCAACCAAGGCACAGTTCGTCATAACCGGCACAGTGAGAATGACCTTTTTTAACGAACCAATCGACCAGTCGGGAGCCGTGACGGCAGCCGGTAACAGGATAGGAAGGCAGAGCAATCCCAGGATGAGGTAGTGGAATAGTGGGTAATTATGACCTTCACCCGGTCTGATATTCAATGCAATACCGGCGAATATATCTCGCGGAGCGACTCCATCGTTCTCCCAGGTAAAAGTACCCGGCAGGTCCCAACCGATGGCAGAAAGCTGAGTCAATGCAAAGACAAGAAGGATCAAGCAGAGAACCGAGGGCGGATGAAATTTGGACCAAGTCTGTTGGCAGATGAAAGATAATTGTCTAATCATAATGGCAACGCTTTAGGTATACAGATATTCATATCACGATTTGAAAATTTTTAGCAAAACTTTATCTTTGGGAATAAAATTTAACATATCAACCCAGGCTCAT
>JAFGNQ010000314.1 GCA_016926925.1 Candidatus Aminicenantota bacterium | reverse complement strand
TTCGCCACGGAAAAGGTTATTTCCGTCTTTTTGGCCATATGCTGTGCCTCGGTTTCGGAGAAGTCGTCCCGGTAAAGAGTGATATCGAGAACTCCGACCGGAATGTCGATTCCTTCCAGTGTCTTAATGACCTTGGAGACCCTTTTTCCCAGGTAGACACCTCTTGTCCTGATTCCGACGATCACCAGGTTTTTTAAATTGCGGTTGCGTTCGGTAATTTCGGTGGTCATCCGTTGAATGGACCTCTTGATCTTCCTGGAATCCATGATCTTAGCCTTGATTTTTTCTTCCATGGTTCAACTCCTCTGCTGAGCAGAGACAAGAGTGTTTTTCAAACGCTGAGATATGTTACGAATTGAATGCATTTTTCTATGAACATGCCTCAATTGTCCGCAAATGTCAACTCCTGCCGCATGTCGGGATTCTTAGGAAAGGTTGAAGAATTCGTTGGCCAGGCGGAGATCCTTTTTAATTTGGCGAGATAGATCCTGGGTTGAGTCGAATTTTTGCTCCGTGCGGATTTTTTTGAGGAACCGGACCTGGATTATCTTTCCATAAATATCAGAGTCGAAGTTCAGCAGGTAAGATTCCACGTTGGTTGTGCTCTGATCGAACGTAGGACACTTTCCGACATTGGTCATTGACGGAAAGTCCCTGCCCTCCACGATTGTCCGCGAAAGGAAGACACCTCTCGGTATGATCTCATTATCGGTCCGGATGTTGGCGGTCGGAAAACCCAGGCTTTTTCCGCGTCTCTTCCCTTCGATCACGGTTCCTTCGATTTCATAGGGTCTCCCCAGCAGCGAGTTGGCTTTCTCCAGATTTCCTTCACAAAGGAGCCGTCGAATGAGGCTGCTGCTGACAGTTGTGCCTCCAACGGTTACAGGGGGGATGATGAGCACCCGAAAATCGTTTTTTTCCCCAAGATCACAGAGCGTTTTACTGCAACCGCTCCTGTTTCTTCCGAAACAGAAATTTTTCCCCACGATAACTTCCTCCGCCTTCATGGGATCAAGCACGAGGTTCTGGATGAAGTCTTCCGCCGTGTGATTGGCCAATTCTTTGTTGAAGGGCAGAATCAGGACCGTATGGACATGGAATTGTTCGATGATTTTCAGTCTCTGACCGAGGGATTGGATCATTTTGATGGGATCTTTTCCGACAACCTTTTTCGGGTGAGGAGAAAATGTGAGTGCGACGGAAACGAGGCCGTATTTTTCGGATTCGAATATGAGAGTTTCAAGAATTTTTTGGTGTCCCAAATGAACCCCATCAAAATTGCCGATTGCGACAGCGGTTTTCTTCGGTAAGGCCGCTGTGTCTTCGAGTCCTCTGATTATGTTCATGGGATCAGAGGGCAATAATTTTTGCTTTTTCCATGTAAGCCATCCTGAGTTGGTGGAGGGCCTGATTCAGGAATATTTCCTCCTCATGTTTGAGGTTTCCCGAAGTGCGTGATTTGAGGAGGTCGAGCAAATCAATGAGTCTTTTGACGAGCTCGAGTTTATCTTGAGTATTGCCGGATTCCTTTTCTTCCAGTTGGGCGAGTTGGAGCAAAGCTTGAGTGAAAAAGGGGAGCACGAGTGAGCTGAAATCTAGGGGCGGGAGGAGGATCTTTTCTTCTTGCGGTTTTTCCGTTTTTTTCTTTTTCTCCTCTTCTTCCTTTTTTTCCTTCACTTTTTTTTTCTCGAAATCTTTTTTTTTACTTTTGTCTTTTTCTGTCATTCTATTCCTCTAATCATGAAGTGTTTGCTCGGCTATGACCCAGGATTGAAATTTGCCGTTTTTTCGGATAACTTAACCTGGAGTGCTCACGGATCAAGGTTGCCGCAGATGCAAGATGCAACGGATGCAGATGTGGCTGTCTGCTGAAAATCCGTCGCAAGACAGCAAAGCGGGTGAGATGGGCTCGCCTGAATGAGTGAAAATGTCGATTGTGATTTGACAGGACATAATGAAAGAGATGTTCAGAATGATTCCCTGTAAAATCGTGGTAAAATCCTGGCATTAATATTACTATCAAAGATATCAACATTTTTTATGGTTAATTCAGGTTAAATGAAGATAGAATTTTATAATAAAGAGTCTTTAATTTCAAGGATGTGAACCGATGGATGATGCCAAGCGTTCAGGGCAAGGATTTGAGCATCTAGTGCGGATTTTGGACACTCTCCGAGGTCCGGACGGGTGTCCATGGGACAGAGAACAGGATGAAAGATCGATAGCTAATTATTTTCTGGAAGAGGTCTTTGAAGCCGTGGATGCCATTCTGGAAAATGATCCGGCCGCTGTCGCCGAAGAATTGGGAGATGTGTTGATGGAGGTTGTTTTCCTGACACGCATTTACAAGGAAAAAGAGCATTTCACGATGTCTGAGGTTGTGGATACGATTAACAGAAAGATGAAGCACAGGCATCCTCATGTTTTCGGCGGAAAAAAGCTGACGGATTCCGCTCAGGTCGTGAACGATTGGATACGGGGAAAAAAGCTCGAGAAAAAAAGAGAATCTCTGTTTGACGGTATCGTGAGGAATGCGCCGGCACTTCACGCCGCCTACCAGATCGGTCTCCGGGCTTCTTCCTTCGGCTTTGACTGGAAAGATGCACGGGATGCGTTCCATAAAGTTAAAGAAGAAATCGGAGAGCTGGAGAAAGCTATCTCTGAAGGCGATGATGACGCTGTCTTACAGGAAATGGGCGACGTCTTTTTTGCGATGGCCAATGTCTCCCGGCTTCTCGGCCTGAATCCGGAGATAAGCCTGAAAAAGGCCAATGACAAATTTATGAAGAGGTTTCTTAGAATCGAGCAGAAGCTTCGGGAAAAGGGGAAAAGCCTTGAAGAAACGGATCTCGAGGAGATGGATGCCATCTGGAAGCAGGTCAAGAACTCGGATACCTAGAATTGTAGATCTGATTTCAGTAAATCGCGATCACGAGTTTCATTCAAACAAATGACGGCCTCTGCCTTAAGCTTTCCGGTCAGCGCTTTTTTCGCATGATCAGGCTGGCTTTGATGAACTCGTCAAGGTCCCCGTCAAGAATCCGGTCCACATTGCCGGCTTCGACCCGAGTCCGCAGGTCCTTCACCATTCGGTAGGGGTGGAGCACATAAGAGCGGATCTGGTTTCCCCACGCTATTTCGCCCTTAGCATCTTCCAATTTGTCCAGCTTTTCCCGCTGCCGTTTTTTTTCCAACTCGTAAAGCCGTGCCTTCAAGACTTTCATGGCACTGGCCTTGTTTTTGTGTTGGGACCTTTCATTTTGGCACTGAACGGTTATTCCTGTGGGGATATGTGTGATCCTCACTGCGGAATCGGTGACGTTCACATGTTGTCCACCGCGGCCGGAGGCCCGGTACGTATCGACGCGAAGGTCTTCGGGATTGATATCGATTTCGATATCGTCGTCAATCTCCGGATATGTAAAAACAGCTGCAAAGGACGTATGTCGCCTTTTGTTGGCATCGAAGGGAGATATCCTCACCAATCTGTGAACTCCCGATTCCTGGCTGAAATTTCCGTAGGCGTAGTCACCTTCGATGCGGAGCGTAGCGCTTTTCAACCCGGCTTCTTCACCGGGCTGTGAGTCAAGGATTTCCACTTTGAAGCCTTTTCTTTCAGCAAAACGCAGGTACATCCGGAGCAGCATTTGGGCCCAATCCTGGGATTCGGTTCCTCCCGCGCCGGGATGAATCGTAAGGATGACATTCCGCTCATCATCCGCACTGCCGAGAAGGGTTTGAAGCGAGGCCTGTTCCAGATCTTCCTTGAAAACAGTCAAAGCCGTTTTCAGATCGCTCTCGATGTCTTCGCCTTCTTCAAGGAGTTCCAGAAGCACATCCAGCTCTTCCTTCTTTTCGGCTATCTTTCTGTGAAAAAGGAGCTCTCTCTCCAAGCGCTTTTTTTCTTGTTGGAGGGATTGAGATTTTTTTTGATCTTCCCAGATATCGGGAGAGGAAAGTTTTATCTCGATGGATTCGAGTTTTTTTCTTTTTTCGTCTAGGTCAAAGAAAACCTCTTAGCTCTTCGAATTCATCGAAGAGTTCAGTGCTCTTTTCCTTCAGCTCTGAGAGGGTTTCCCTGGTGGTGGAATCACTGTTTTTCATTGGGTCTCATCACTAAAGCCAGGATAAGAAATATGACGGTCAATGTCAAGCAGACATAGGGAAGAATATCCCCGTATTTTGTGTAGATCGTGACTTTGCGAACAGGGGTGATTGTTTCAGAAAGGTAGGTTTGTGTCATCAGTTCGGACCGGCGCAGGATGCGGCCGTAGGGATCGATCATGCCGCTGATGCCCGTTGTCGCAGCCCGGAGTAGGTAACGCTGATTTTCTACAGCCCTCAAGACAGCCATGGAAAAATGCTGGAAGGGAGCAGCACTCCGGCCGTACCATCCGTCATTGGTTATGGTGATAAGGAACTGTGCCCCATTTTTCGTGAATCTGCGGACGAGGTCGGGAAAGATGATTTCATAGCAGATGGGGGAGCCGAAGGGGATCCCCTTGAAGGCGTGCAAACTGTGCGTTTTTCCGGGGGTCAAATCTCCTATGGCATGGGCTACACTGGAGATAAAAGCGAATATTTTTTTATAGGGGGTATATTCTCCGAAGGGAACCAGGTGAATTTTGTAATAGAGACTTCTCGTATGATCGGGCTTGAGAGCGAGAGCGGTGTTGTGGTACATCGTCTCTCCTTGGAATTCCGATTTTTCATTTGTGCCGAGAAGGAGCGTGCATTCTGTCGTGGAGACAAAGTGCAAAAGCCTTTCCTTGAACTCCTGGTAAATACCGTAAGGACAGCTGAAGCAAAGGGGAACGGAAAATTCGGGCCAGACGATGAGACGGCTGCCCTCCTGGTAAGCGCTCCGGCTCAGATCGAGGTGCCGGTTGAAAATATCTTCGATTTCTTGATAAGAAAGCTTGGCCCATTGTATGTCCGAAGACACATTCCCCTGAATTACCGACGCGGAGAATGAATCTTGGTTGGGTGTGATGGATTTTACATGCACGAACCCGGCTGTGTGGATGAGAAGCACGAGGGTTAGAGCCGCAAAAAAGGGTGATTTTGTCCTGGATTTCATGGAAAGAAGAAAACAGCTTTGAAAGCCGACCATGACGAAAGCTATGCCGTAAACGCCAGTTATGGTTGTTATTTGGATCAAAGGGATGTTTTTATATTGGCTGTAGCCGATGAGGCCCCAAGGGAAGCCCGTGAAAAGATACGTGATAATGTATTCGATAGATGTCCAAAGAAATGGAGCGATGAAGAAAACAAGGACAGGAAACGATCTGTTGACGGCCGAAAACAAAAACCCGAACACGGCCCATAGCGAAGCCAGAACAAGGACCAGCGCCAAATAGATCAGAATGCTGAGGGGAAGAGACAAGCTTCCGTAATGTGCCGGTACTGCCGGTATCCAATAGAGGAGTATCGCATAAAATACCGAGCCTGCAGCCAGGCCGAGAAAAAAGGAGGACACCGGTTTTCTTTTGGATAGGACATGGAGCAGAGGGATGAGAGAGATCCATGCTAAAAAGAATAGGTTGAATTTGGGGAAGGCGAGAGCCGTGAGCGATCCACTCAGTATGACCAGCAGTAAGTCCGTTATTGTGCGCCTCATGGAAGCAGTGTGCTTTCGGTTTTGCAGACTCGCGATCTAGTGTTTAACGATAAAGTAGTCGGTTTTTTTCTTGCCTTCCGCCTTGGCTAAATCCGTCATGGTCCCATCTGCCTGCACTCTTGTCTCGAAGCCGCCTACCCATACTTTATACAGTCCGCGCGAGTCGGAAGGAGAGGGGTCCCGAACCAGGGACGAAAAGCCCAGGTCCTTTAACCTGTCTGCAACGGAGTAGGCGGATTCCTTGTTTTTGTATGCTCCAACCTGTATGTAATAAAGGTTCCGGCTCAATGCAGGGGGACTTTCTTTTTGTGCTTCCTCACGTGCCTTTTTGTGTGATGCCAGTTCTTCAGTGATGGTATCCGAAGGCTGTGTGGCGGCCTTTGCATCAAGCTGTTCGGTCGTCTCTTCGATGGGCTGAGGCACTTCTTCCTCGACTTTCTCCGTAATCGGCTCTGTTGTGATTTGAGAGGTATCGGCGATTTGGGCCTGCTTTTTGCCGACGGACACTCCCAGAAGGAAGATGATGACTCCGAGCACGAGTATCGCTACAAAGATAAGGACGAGTTGTGAGCTGGAGAGCTGAAGCTCTCTGTAATCTTTGTTTGCCATTGTTCCTATTTCTTATCTTTTTCCATAAATGCCTTGAAGAGTTCAAGAGGTAACGGGAATACTATGGTCGAGTTTTTTTCGGTGGCAATCTCGGTGAGCGTTCCTAAGAACCTGAGCTGTAAGGCTTGGGGATTTTTAGATATGACCTCGGCGGCTTTTGTCAGGTTGTCGGCAGCTTGGAATTCTCCTTCAGCGTGGATGATTTTTGCTCGTCTCTCCCTCTCTGCTTCAGCTTGCTTGGCAATGGCTCTGATCATGTTTTCCGGCAGGTCCACATGTTTCATCTCCACGAGCTGAACCTTGATTCCCCAAGGATCGGTGTGTTTATCGATGATTTCTTGAAGCTGGAGGTTCAATTTTTCCCTTTGCGATAGGAGTTCATCGAGCGTTACTTCGCCCAAGACGCTCCTTAAAGTCGTCTGTGCGAGCTGAGACGTGGCGAACAGAAAATCCTGGACCTCAAGGATGGCCTTCTGCGGTTCCATGACACGGAAATAGACTACGGCGTTTACCTTGACGGAGACGTTGTCTTTGGTGATGACATCCTGGGGGGGGATATCCATGACCACGACCCGGAGACTGACCCTTACTATGCGGTCGATAGGGGGGAACACAAAAATCAAGCCTGGTCCTTTGGGTTTGGTAAGGACTCGGCCGAGCCGAAATATCACGCCTCTTTCGTATTCGCGCAGGATTTTGATCGCATTCAGGAGATAGAGAACGACAAGAGCTATAACGATGACCGGAAAAGTTATCATTTTTTCCTCCTCATTCGAGAGTTGATATATTCAAAACCATAAATGTTTCGTGTGTCTGCCCGGTTTTCTCCGGAGTGTTGCACACAAAACACGGAAATGAAGCGATGTGCTAAGAGTCAATTTTGGTTACTCTGAGCTTCAAGCTTTTGAAGACTTCTTCGACTTTTACTTTTGCGCCTTTAGGGATATTTTCAGGAGCTTCGGCGTTCCAGATCTCGCCGTGGACAAAGACTTTTCCCTCGGGGATCAAGTCGGTCTGGGCCGTACCGATCTCTCCGATAAGCCCCTCTCTGCCTGTGGAGGCCTTTCTGACATGAGCGTGGATCGCCAGTACGATCAGAAAGATGAATATCAGAGACAGACCGATGGCGACCGGAATGATGAACTTCAAGCTTGGACGCAATTCGGGAATAGGCGCGTCTATGAGCATGATAGATCCAATGACCATTGCCAAAACACCTCCTACCGATAGAATTCCATAGCTCTGAACTTTAATCTCCAGGATAAACAGACCGA
>JAFGNQ010000313.1 GCA_016926925.1 Candidatus Aminicenantota bacterium | reverse complement strand
GGTCCAAGCCTCTTCACATCCAAAAACTCGAGCATGTTCAGGGCTTCTATGATATGGGTTCCCCCGTTATCAGGCGGCGGAGATGCGGCGATTTTATAGCCGTGATACGTTCCCCAGGCAGGCTCCACCCAGCGTACTTTATAAGCCTTCATATCTTCCATAGAAATCACACCGCCGGCTTCTTGAACCGTCTTGCAGTAATCTTTGGCGAAATCGCCATGGTAGAAGAAGGCATTTCCCTCTTCGGCCAGACGCTCCAATGTATCGGCTGCCCGTTTTTGATAGATCATGTCCCCGGGTCGCAAGAGATAATTGTCCGGCATGAAAATCTCGCGCCCAGCTTTTGTTTTTCCGATCAAGTGGCACTGCTCGAACATTTCACCCCAGAGGAAAGGATGAATTTCAAAACCTTGCCGTGCATACTGGATGGCTTCGGCCATGATCTCTTTCTTGGACTTTGTCCCATGGCGTTCCAGAGCTGCCTCAAAGCCTCCCCAAAACCCCGGGACCCCTACCCCTAGACCGGTTGAAAGAGAATATTGATTGAACCCAATCAGAGGCTTGAGCGGGGCATTCATGTTGCCGTTCATATATGAGGTTTTACCTGTGGCCGCATCATAGTAAAGCATACTGAGTATTCCGGTAATTCCGGTCATATGGGGCTCGACCACAGTTTGCATGACCGACATAGCAAGAGCGGCATCGCAAGCATTTCCCCCGCTCTTGAGGATGTTGACTCCTGCCCGTGTGGCCAGAGGATGAGAACAAATGGCCAATCCTTTTTTACTGACAGCCTTTGTTTTCGGCCCGAAATGGGCTTGGGATATAAGCTTTCGCCTTTCTTCTTCCGTTTCCAACAAAGGTGCCCCTCCCCCGCCCTTTCCATAGCCGGGCTGTGCTGCGGTTGAGAGTATCCCGTATCCGCCGAGTCCGGTGACCGTCGCGCCGGCCATGGCTTTTTTGATGAAATCTCTCCGGTTATAGCGCATCCTTTAACCTCCCATGTAATAAGTTTATGAAAGTAAGAATATTTCTTGATACTTCAGAGTTAATCCCCTCTTCAGGTGAACACCAAGGTGAGCATGACAGGTATCTTCGCACTTCCAAGACAAATTGATGAATTCATCTTACTTCATGAAAACGATATGATTCTAGTACATTAATTGTTATTTTTGTAAAATCCTGCTAGCATAATTTATTCGTTTTATCGGAGGTTTCAGGTTGGACAAGAACTATGATGTTGTCCTCATAGGTGCAGGAATTATAGGATGCTGCATCGCATTCGAGCTTTCGAAAAAGGGCTACAAAACGCTGAATATCGATAAAGAAGCTACCGCAGGCGCCGGCTCCACCGCAAACTCATGCGGAAACGTGCGTTTCTACTACTCGACACGTGATGGCGTAGCACTGGCCTATGAAAGCGCATGGTATTGGCATAACTGGAGGCAGCACATCGATACCGAAGATGAGCGCGGTCTGGCCAAATTCAGCAATACCGGCTCTGTTTTCGTAAAATCCGATGTTGTCGACTGGCCCCGCGTAAAGAGGAACTTCGATGCGGTCGGCGTGAAATACGAAAATTGGGATTTGAAAAAACTGCAAAAAATGGTCCCGGTCTGTGATTTTCACTCGTTTTCTCCGCCGCGAAGGCCGGACGACCCAAAATTTTTCGACAAGTCGGCCGAGTGGCTGGAAGGCGCATGCTTCACACCCGAGTCCGGCTACGTGGGAGATCCGCTACTGGCAACTCAAAATATGGAGGCCGCAACAAAAGCCAAAGGCGGCCGGTTCTTGTATAACAGAAAAGTCACAGAGATCCGACGCTCGAACAACCGTGTTTTGGGAGTCACGCTGGATGACGGCACCAGGATCGATGCACCGGTCGTTGTCAACGTTTCCGGCCCCCATTCCTTCCTGGTGACGGAAATGGCCGGCCAGACAGAAAACAACGCCATAAAAACAAGGGCTTTGCGGCACGAAGTCCACGTTGTTCCGCCGTGCCCCGGATATAAACCGGAGGAGGAAGGCTTTCACACCAACGACGCCGATATCGGCGCCTACTACCGACCTGAGACCGGAAACATGATTTTGACCGGCAGTGTCGATCCCGAATGCGATCCAAAGGAATGGGTCGATCCGGATAATTTCAATCGTCAAGTGTCAACCGCCCAATGGAACGCTCAGGTCTACCGCCTCGCACGCCGATTTCCAGATTTGCCAATCCCTTCCAAACCCAAAGGAATCGTCGATCTCTATGACGTCAGCGATGATTGGCTCCCCGTGTACGACAGATCAGATCTCAACGGTTATTACCAAGCGATCGGGACTTCGGGTAATCAGTTCAAGACGGCCCCGGTTGTCGGAGCTTTGATGGCAGAGCTCATAGATCGAGTTGAGAAAGGCTTCGATCACGATGCGCACCCCCTGCAGTATCGGCTGCCGCATCTCGACATCGAAATCGATACAGGCGTCTTCCATAGGAAAAGACAGATCAATCCCAACAGCACCTTCTCCGTTATCGGCTGATTGTGAAGACCATGGAAAGCATTTTTGCGTGAGGAGATTCGTTATAACAATCCCTCAAGCGATGCCAATCCAAGGAAAAAACTTTGGGTGGCTCCGTTTGAAAACACATAGGAGGCAGCAAAATGAAGATCGAAGAGTTTAAACTGGAGAGGATCATGTCGGTTTGGCAGCATCAGGTTAAGTACGACTTAACCGAAACCGGCGTAAACCCTATGTTCTTGAAGGAATTGATCTCGAAAGATGAATTCGAGGAACTCTACAGCTCTCTGCAGTTGCGTTATATTCAGACAAATGGGACTATCCCTCTCAAAGAGAGAATCAGCGCCATGTACAACGGCTCTGATATCGAAAATATTCTGGTCACAAATGGTTCGGCAGAGGCGAATTTTATTGCTATTTGGAGCCAGATCGAGCCGGGGGATGAGATTGTCTACATGCTTCCTAATTACATGCAGATATGGGGACTTGCCCGGGCCTTTGGTGCTGATATCAAAGCCTTCTCATTGCGAGAAGAAAACAACTGGAAACTGGACGTCTCCGATCTTAAAAAGGCGATCACCGAAAAAACTAAGTTTATCATCATATGCAATCCCAACAATCCCACCGGATCCGTATTGACTGAGGAGGCTATGGATGAGATCGTAGAACAGGCGGATAAAGCAGGTGCCTGGATCTTGTCCGATGAAGTGTACAGAGGAGCTGAATTGAATGGGATTGAATCTCCCAGCTTTTGGGAGAAATATGACAAAGTTCTGGTCAGTTCCGGTCTCTCCAAGGCTCACGCACTTCCCGGCCTGAGAATCGGTTGGCTGCTAGGCCCGAAAGAAATCATATCCCGGGCTTGGACCTACCATGATTATACAACCATTACCACCGGCACAATCAATGACCGCTTGGCAAGGATTGCATTGGAACCGGTCGCACGGCAAAAGATTCTAAACCGCAATCGGGATATCTCGAACACAAACATTGTTGTTTTTAAAGAGTGGCTATCGAATTTTCCCAATATTTTTCATTTTGTCCCCCCAGAAGCAGGAGGGTTTGCATTTGTTGGTTATGACATAGATATCAATTCGACAAAGCTCGCCATGGATTTGATTCAAAAAAAAAGTGTTTTCATTGTCCCCGGAGATTGCTTCGGGATGGATCACTTCTTCCGTATCAATTACGGAGCAGAGAAAAAATTTCTATCGGCGGCACTCCATCTTATCAAAGAGATGTTAGAAGAGATTTCC
>JAFGNQ010000312.1 GCA_016926925.1 Candidatus Aminicenantota bacterium | reverse complement strand
TTTAGGCCAGACAGCCTCATCACAACAAGATAAGCTTCATGTTTCCAGGTCCGTAGATCTGCGGCAAGGGACCGGTATCCACTCAGACACCGACCATTGCCTTGGACGAGTAGCAGGCGTAGAATATGGGAAGTCAACCCCAGCCAAAAAAAGAGAAAAAAGGATGGACATAGACAACACGACCCTTAAGGCAGTGGTGAAGTTTCATGCAGGCTATAAAGGAGAAACGGAGCCAAGGCGGGTGATTGTGGACGACCACGAAATGACTGTCGATAAAATATTTGAGCGAAAGAGGATTTTGGATTCCGAAACTGGCAAAGTCTGTGAGGAATTCAGATGTCTCCTGGACGGGAGAGAGGCCAAGGTTTTGATCTGCCCTTCAGGAGAGCACTATATAACCTTTCGAACATGAAAGCCCTCAAAGGCGCCACCAGTAGGAAAATTTGACGAACACACTGTAGTCGTTTTGGAAGTAATGACCGAAGTCATCCCGGGAAAGATCATTATCCACACCGAAGAAAAAGACCGTGCCGGGCTTCAGTATCCAGCTGAACAGGAAGCTGCCGTAGAGCTTTTTATCAAAGTGGTTGTAATCGACGATTGTCCTCAGGGACAGAGTTTTTGAAACCTGATAATACAGGCTGTTGCGGACGACATTGTAGTCGAAGATCTGTTCCCCGCCTTGGTTTTCCCAGAAAGTCTCTTTCCAGAAATCAACACTCAGCCGTATCCTTTTGTTTGGCTTGAAATTCAAGGTAAGTCCGTAAACATTGCTGTTGCCGAGGAAAGGCTCTTCCGGATCATAGTAAATGCTATCTCCGGTCCGGAAATAAAAACCGAAAGGTAACCATCCGAGCACATCTATCGACCCTTCCGCCTCCAGGGAATTTTTATGAAAATCGATATTCCCGAACCTCTCCATGGAATTTCTATAGGATATAAAAACCTGGCTCAATTCCGTAAGCCTCCATTGGAGGTTCCCTTCCACCCACTGGTCGACCAAAGTATCTGCAAAATATGCAAATCTTCTGCCCGAGCTCAAGCTCAGCCGAATCTGGCTTATGAATTTCTTCCGGGGATAAATGTTGAAATACGTGAAGCCCCCGTATGTCCTGTAGTCGACACGGTTGACAAAACCGGCGGAGGCTTCGAAATCCGGATGCCGTGATTCCCAGTAGAGGCCTCCTCCCCAGTACTTGTCGATGTAGTTCAGCTCGGAATAAACGGCCGGTACCGCGCGCGTTTCTTTTTCCGAATACTTGGTCTTCGAAGCGACCGCCTGGAAGGAAAAGAAAAAATTCTTTTTGAACTTAAAACGCCCGTCCACCCCGGCGACCCGGTTGAAGGAGCCGTCGATCTTCTTGTCCGTCAGACAAAACCCCAGGTAGGATTCGTTGAAGACATCGACCTTCATCCTGAAGATGTTGAAGAGGGCATTGTCATCCCTCATCCCGCCGCCCTCAGAAACGTCCCAAAGACTCTCCGTCGGATTTTCATCGTAAGCTGTGATGAGGCCGTAGGTGAACCGGCCGACTTTCCCGGTAAGTTTGGCGCCGGCAGCCGGGTCGATGATGCGGCGCGTGTAGATCAACTGCATCTCGGGAAATCCGAAGATCTCCATCCCCTCCAAAAAAAAGGGGCGCTTTTCCGGATAGTAGAGGGCAAATCTCTGGTTGGCCTCGATCTGCGGGGCATCTGCCTCGATGTGGCTGAAATCGGGATTGACTGTTGCGTCCAGAGTCAGATCCGAGCTCACGCCCCATTTAAAATTCAATCCGGCCTCAGGATTCACCTCGGTATTTTTAGTTTTGAGAGAAGTGAAAACAGGCATGATTTCGAAATTCCCGCCTTTTTCCACTTTTCCAGAGAAACTGATTTCTGCAGCTTGTGCGAGCAATCCGGGAATTTCACGGGTGACCCCCGGCCAGATGATGATCTCGCCGATCCGGGGAATATTTCTGCCTATCACCAGACCCCAAATCTTTTCTTGCCTATCCGGGAAGCGAAGTCCTTTGAAGGGAAGGGCTATCTCAACCACATATCCTTCGCCATCAATCCTCCCGGCGGACTCGAACACCATATCCCAGCTCAAATCCATATTGTCATTACCCCCGGACTCGATCCGTAGGAAGTCGGTCTGAACACCCAGAGGGTTTATCATGAAACCGAATGCCCTCTGCTTCTCATTGAACGTATCGAGCATAAGCAGAATCCAGTCGTCTTCAAGGCTGTTGTCCCTGCTCGTAACCGAAGCCCGAATCTTGGACGGATCGGAATCATAGCACCTGAAGGCAATGTAAAGATTCTTTTCGTCATAGCCGATGTAGGCGGCGGTCCTTTCCGTAGGCTGCCCCATTTCTTTAGGTGTCATTTGGAAAAAATCTTCGATTTTGAGCGCTTCCTGTTCCCAAACCGGGTTGTCCAGAACGCCATCGATCTTCGGTGCTTCTGAGAGCTTAGGAAGACCATGAATTGTCTTTTCCGCAGGCAGGGCCGAACTGGGGAGTAAAAGAAAACAGAGCAGGGCCCCCAGTACAACCGAAGTTTTTTGCCTAATCTTCATTAAAATCCAATCGTCCGGACCGATATGCCAATCCGGTTTTTTGTAACACCTCTTTTATAAACGAAATTCGGGACCAAAAGGTTTGGACGCATCGAAATATTTTCTTTCAATAGGGCTATATCAGATACAGGGCGGTTTAATAGATTGAGAGTGAAATTGACTATTGTATATAATTACGATATACTAAGTAGAAATTATGAAAGGAGCTTCACATGAAAAAATATGCAGTTCCCAGAGTGGCCCATTGTTCCGAAGGCTGCAGGCCTCGATCCCGAGCATGATGTAAAAAGGCTCTTTATAACTACCAAAAAGAAAAACCCGCTTTCTTCGATCATCCGGAAAGCGGGTTTTTTTTCGAATGGGGCAGGCTGATCGAGGAAATAAAATGCAGCCCCCCTGGCTCAAACTTATCGGCTATCCGGAAGCTCATCCAGTCTCGCAATTTGTTCGAGGATAGCTGAAGTGGATTTCCCGGGGAGGTAAGATACGATGACGACCCGGCCTCCAGCTCCCTCCACTTCCTCCCGGCCGACAACTTCTTCCACCCGCCAGTCTCCTCCTTTGAGTAGTACCTCGGGAAGGAGCGCGCGCACGAGGTTTCGGGGCGTATCTTCAGCAAAAGGAATCAGATAATCGATGTCGGCAACCGCCTCCAGCACTTCCAACCGCTCCGACAAAGGAAAAACAGGGCGTGAAGGCCCTTTGAGTTTCCGGACAGAGGCATCATCATTGACAGCGACGATCAGGACCTCTCCATGGTTCTTGGCCTCTCTGAAAAGATGGATGTGGCCGGCATGGAGGATATCGAAACAGCCATTCGTGAAGACGACTCTTTTCCCTTGCCTGCGAAACTCGCACCGGTAATCTTTCAGGCTATCGATGTCCAGAACTTTATTTCCGAATCGACCTTTCGATTGTTTATTTTTATCAGTCAAGATAACCGAGTTCCCTTAAGTGGGCTTTGATTTTTTCCATATCATCCGCTCGGATTTCACCTTTTATGGGCAACACCGAGAGCGGATGCTTGTCCTTTCCCCAGGAAATTTTATTCCAGATGCGTTCATGGAAGTAGTAAAACGTAACCTTGGCGATAACCTCGACCGCACCGACTCCCAATGAGATCATGGGCTCCCGTGTGAACAAATAGACAGCGGCCATGGTGGTCAGCGTAGCTATAATCCGCCAACTTATCGCTTTGAAAACGGTTCTTGTATGTTTTTCGCCGCCTCCTCTGCTCTTGTTCTCAGGCATTTCTGTTCCTGGCGTTCATTATATCTCTAACCTGAATTATTTCAACTTATTCGAGATTTTTGTGCCTATAATATTAGGGCACCCTCTCATCAAAACAGAATAAGGACCATGACAATAATGAACATCTCCGGCAAAAAAAAGACTCGGTTTTGAAAGAAAGCAATCGATTTCAGCCTTTATCTTTTTGCTGAGATTTGACCTTGATGTTCGAGGAGAATTCCCAGGTATGGGCAGGCCTCAGGATACCGACATCCTTGTTGGCGGAAGATATCAGGAAGGAATAGAGGTTCCTGTGGTAATCGTAGGGATAACCATCCAGCTTATGTACGGCTACATCCAGGTAATATGTGCCGTTGATAAGGTTCAGCCTTTTCAGACGACAAATCACCTTTCCATCTCCCTCGACAGACAACGGTTCGAATTCCTCCAAGTGCGTGTTTGTCCCGTAGCAGCAAATGCCCTGAGAGTTGAACAGCCCAATACCGAACACGAAATCTTTTATCCGCGAATAGGCAGTGATATCCATTTCGAGAATCATACCTTCATCGGGGTGGAAAACATGCTTTTCCCGCCCCTCTAAATTCTTGAGCTTGACTTTCACGATCTCTATCTCTCTTTTTCCCCAGCGGTTCTCTCTCCTTTCCTCTTCATAGGTTTTTTCTTCCACAATGGTCTGTTGACGCTTTTCGAAATCATTTTCCTGTTTCTCGGCTACGTCCTGGAGATAGGCATCCACTACCCGTTTGGGTTCACCCATAGTCTGAATTCTGCCCTGTTTCAGCCAAATGACTCGGTCGCATATCTTCTCGACGGTGGCCAGGTCGTGGCTGACAAAGAGGATGGTTTTTTGCCTCCTGCGGAAATCATCGATTCTATCCAGGCACTTAGGGACGAAAGAAGCGTCTCCCACAGCTAACACCTCATCGATGAGCAGAATATCGGGATTCACGTTGATGGCTACGGAAAAGCCCAGACGCATGTTCATTCCGCTGGAGTACGTTTTGACCGGGGCATCTATGAAATCCTCCAACTCGGCAAACCTGACGATTTCCTCGAACTTGGCCGTGATTTCTTTCTTTGACAAACCCAGCATGATCCCGTTGATGAAAATGTTTTCTCTCCCCGATATTTCAGGATGGAATCCCGCACCGAGCTCGATGAGAGCGGAGATCTTCCCATCGACCCGGATAAAGCCGGAAGTCGGCTTTGCGATTCCGGTGATCACTTTAAGAAGGGTGCTTTTCCCCGATCCATTCTCGCCGATGACACCGAAGGTCATTCCCTTCTTCACCTTGAAGCTGATGTCATCGAGAGCGGTTACCATCTCATCGGGCCGCAGCGATTTGAATAGGTCTCCCTTGACGATAGCACTCTTGAAGGTTTTGAACCTGTGTTGCGCGGAATATTTCTGGTAAATTCGAGAGAGGTGGTCGACGTCGATGGCAATCACTTACACCTCCTCTGGAAAAGAATCCCGCAGTCTGTCAAAAATATAATACCCGATAAAGAAAAAAGCGATGGCGACCAAAAAAGTCACACCCAGTCTCTTCCACCGGATCAGTTCACCGTAAAAAACACAGTTCTGGTAGCCGGCCATGATATGCGTCATGGGATTCAAATTGATCAGGGTCCGAAGAGCGGCCGATTTCTGGAGTGGTCCGAAGGTTAAGGGGTAGATGATGGGCGTCGAGAAAAACCAGAATGTCAACAGGTTGGCCAGTATATCCTTAATATCCCGGAAATGAACGGTCAGAGATGAGACAAGGAAGCTGAATCCCAACGTGAAGACAAATTGCACCAGAACGACAACAGGTAAAAGCAGCAAATAGGGTGAAAAGCTCCCTCCCAGGATGGGAATAAAAATCAGAAGAATGGGCAAGCCGAAGAGAAAATGGACGAAGTTGCTGGTGACGGTTACGATGGGGAGGATCTCCACGGGAAAAAGGATTTTTTTGATAAGATTCCCTTGAATCATCAGGACATTGGCCGATTCCAGGCATGAAGCCGAAAACCAAACTTGCCAGGGAAGCAAACCGCAGAACAGAAACAAGGCATACATCCAAGGCGATCCCTCGAAAGCCGGATCCCTTGGACTGATAATCAAGCCGAAGACGACGGTGTAGACCGTCAAAAGCAGAAGGGGGTTCACGAATGACCAGAAAAACCCGAGAACCGTCCCCCGGTAGCGGGCCTTGAGTTCCCTGTTGACCATGTTCTGAATGAGAACCCTGTATTTGAACAGGTCCTTAAGATTTTTACACAGTCGTAGCATAACTTCTCCCGGCAAATATTTGTTGGGCTTCCTCTGAATATTTTCCTTTGCTGTCGAAAAGAATCAAGGGTGCCAGCTGACGCTCTTTGTCCGTGTGGAAATCCAGGCACGCCAAAAAAAGGTTGGACTCGCCTTGCTCATACGGAAAAACCTGGCGAAGCGCGCAAATCCTCAATGCGTTTTCTTTCACGGCCTGCATGAATTCCATCCTTCTCTTGGCCGGATAGATAAAATAAGCCTTTCCTTCATTCTTCAGCAATTCTCCGGTCCTCTGCATTATATCAAATAGAGTGCATTTTAACTCATGTTTGGCGACAGATTTCTCGTCCGAGGGACTGAGATGGCCCGATCTCTGTTTGATGTACGGAGGATTGGCAAACACAATATCGAATTTTTCGCCGGAAGAAAAATCCAGTACATCTTTTTGAACGACGCGGATTCTGGCTTCGAGGTCGTTGAGGCGAACATTACGCCGGGCTAAATCCGCAAGAGAATCTTGGATCTCCAAGGCCGTAATGCTCAGGAACGGCTTGATGCTCAAAAGCAAGGAAATGACACCGCAGCCAGTACCTATCTCCAAAAGTCTGTCCGTCTCCTGCGGTTGGATGAAATCGGCGAGAAGAGGGGCGTCGACGGAAAAACGGAACCCCTTTTTTTTCTGCAGGACGAGAATCCGGCCGTGATAAAAGGTGTCCAGAGTCTCATCCTCACCCTTTATCCGTTTGTCCCGTTTCATGATCTCTCAATTTTGTGAATACATGCACTCTGTCGGGATGAATTTTGGCATATCCACCCTGGACATCAATTGTGTTTTCGCTCCGGTCTTTCTTGTACGTGATAAATCCTCTTCCCAAGGCCAGGAGAAGATTTCTGTGTCCGGGGAGGATCCCCAGATAGCCGTCCAAAGCAGGCAGCGAGACTGCGCTGACCTCTTCATCCACAAGAAGTTGGCGCGCAGTGATGACCACCAGTTTCAAGTGGGACGGCCGCGTATCGCTCATACTGCCTTCAACTCCTCGGCTCTCTGGATTACTTCCTCGATTCCGCCAACCATGTAGAAGGCCTGCTCCGGCTTGTCATCGTGGAGGCCCTCGGCAATTTCTTTGAATCCTTTGATCGTCTCTTCTATCGGGACGTACTTTCCGGACCTTCCAGTGAACTCCTCGGCTACATTGAAAGGTTGGGAAAAGAAGCGTTGAATTTTTCGCGCCCTGGATACGATAACCTTATCCTCCTCACTGAGCTCTTCTATCCCGAGAATGGTGATGATGTCTTGAAGATCTTTATACCTCTGGAGAATCTCTTTGACAATCCGTGCAATCCGGTAGTGTTCGTCGCCGATAACGCGCGGATCCAAAATGCGCGAGTATGAAGACAGCGGGTCGACAGCCGGATAGATGCCCATCTCCGTCAGAGATCTTGATAGGTTGGTGGTGGCATCGAGATGGGAGAACGTCGTCGCCGGGGCCGGGTCGGTGAAATCATCAGCAGGGACATAGATAGCCTGGACCGATGTGATCGATCCCTTTTTCGTAGAAGTGATTCGTTCCTCCAGCTCTCCCAGCTCCGTCGCCAGGTTCGGCTGGTATCCTACGGCCGAAGGCATCCTTCCCAAAAGAGCCGAGACTTCCGAGCCGGCCTGGACAAATCGAAAAATATTGTCGATGAAAAGCAAAATATCCTGATTCATTTCATCCCGGAAGTATTCGGCTACCGACAGGGCGGCCAGACCGACACGCAACCTCGCACCCGGGGGTTCGGTCATCTGACCGTAGATCAG
>JAFGNQ010000311.1 GCA_016926925.1 Candidatus Aminicenantota bacterium | reverse complement strand
GAGACGAGGCAACACTCATTCCTTGCTCTTAAACCGCATTGCCAATCTGATATTCCAGCTAGCGGGAGACATGCGCAAGAATGCTTTGCAAACCCTCGAGGGCTTTTTCGCGAAGATCAATCCGAAGCACCCGCCTTCGCCGCTGAAGGAGGGCCCTGTAATCTCCGACAGCCTGGGCTCTTATCACATCATTGAAGGCATATCCCGATTCAGGGACAGGGACTTTTTTCCCTGTATCGTCCACAAGTTGAAGAAAAAGCCCGTTGTTGGGACCGCCTTTATGGAGCTGCCCGGTCGAATGCAGGAAACGAGGACCATAGCCGAAACTCGTCGCCATTCGTGTTTTTTTCAATAGAGAAGACCGGATTCCCTGAAGAGCGGCTGTTAGAGGCGGGCTCGGTGCAAGATATGCCTGAAGAGCAATATAATCCCCCTGTTGCACTTGCACCACCCATTTATTCAGAGCCGAAGCGAGCGCAGGCTGATCATCTGCAGTCAACGTATCCGCAGGATCCAAGTCCCGCTCGTGAGGATCTGCATTGCCCGTGCTTTCCAGCATTATCCGCTTAGCGAAGTCTTTGGCAAGCTGGACATCAGGTTGGTTGAAAGGATGGATACCCATGACTGCTCCTGCCGATGCAACGGCCATCTCCCATCGGTAAAACTCCCGTCCCAACGTATACAGATCTTCAAGGTCGATACGTATGGTCGGAAGCCCGCATGCTTCAATCTTAGAAAACTGGTTTTCGAGCTTGTCATTCCTAGCATTCCTGAGAAAAATCCCCACGAACAAACGATCTTTACCGTAAGAGCCGGGGAGAGCATACGGCTCGCTCACGACAGGAAAAATTCCTTTGCCTTCTTTTCCAGTGCTCTCTGCGATGAGCTGTTCCAGCCAATCGGAAAAGCTCGATAGTTCAGGCGGTGTTAGCAGCGTGACTTTGTTTCTGTCCCCTGCAAGCTCACCCAGGGCTGCACCGAGTGACAATCCTGCCACCTTCATCTCCGATACACCGGGTGCACACTCCGCTGCTTCCAAGCTGGCACTCTCCATGAGTTTGTGCACATCGAGGCCTATAAGCGCTGCAGGCACAAGCCCGAAAACTGAAAGGGCGGAGTAGCGCCCCCCAACATCCGGTGGTGCCGGGACAACAAAGCGAAATCCCCTCTTCCCGGCAAGCTCTGTAAGAGGCGATCCGGGATCGGAAATGGCAATAAAATGCCGGCCGGGAGTGCTCACTTGATCACTTGCTCTTTTCCAGAAATACTTAAAAAGGGAAAGCGTCTCGAGTGTGGTGCCGGACTTGCTCGACACGATGAAGAGGGTTTCACGGAGATCAATGCCTGCCTCTAGAGATCTGACAGCTTCGGGATGTGTGCTGTCCAGGATGACCAGCCGGGGATATCCAGCCCTGCTTCCGAAGGAGCGGGCGAATACCTCGGGCGTTAGACTCGATCCTCCCATGCCTAAAAGAACCACCTGAGCCAGGCCATCTGCTTTGACTCCTTCGGCCAACCGGAGCACTCCATCCAAGTTGTCCGACATCGTTTTGGGAAGAGTCAGCCAACCTAAACGGTCCGTAATCTCAGGTACAGGAGTGGGAAACCATAAAGTCGGATCCTTCTCCCAAAGGCGCTTGAGAAATCCCTTTTCCTTCCATTCCGCCAATCTTCCATCAACCCGAGTTTGATACCGTCCCAGATCAAAAAACAACTCAGACTGTTTCCCTCTCTTCATTCATTCATTCCTTTGTTTGACAAAACAATCCCTTCCCTGCACCGAATCTCTACGCATGCCGTCAAGGCGTGATAAAAGTATGGATGTAAAGCCCTCAGTTCTCTTCTTTAATTTAATTTATAACACAGACGATATTCCATGTCTAATACGGATTGCAGCTCTTCTACCATGACAGACCTCGTCGGAGAGGGAAGTAGATCGAATTATCGTCCCTGCACCTCGCTTATCTGTCAATTCAATCGACGAAATAAATTGCACCTTCTTTTGTTTTGTGTATAATTTCATTTTTAGTCTTGAACTTTGATGATAAATTTGAAAGTATGAAGCCGGGGATAAAAAATGAAGCTACCTAGGAAGAGCCACAAGAAAGAGCCCGCTCCGAACAAAGCACCGGTCGGACTGAGCCGAGATCTGGGGCTTTTTTCCGTAACAATGATCGGCGTGGGAGCCATGATCGGCGCAGGCATTTTCGTATTGACCGGGATTGCAGCCGGAGTCGCCGGCCCGGCCATTCTCGTCGCCTTTCTTCTCAATGGAATCGTCGCCTTGTTCACGGCTTCCGCCTACGCGGAACTGGGGGGGTCAATTCCCGAGGCAGGCGGGGGTTATCTCTGGGTGAAAACCAGCCTGCCCCAACCGTCAGGATTCCTCTCGGGCTGGATGTCCTGGATGGCCCATTCCGTAGCCTGTGCTCTCTACGCCGTGGGTTTTGGTGCTTATTTCGGAGAAGTCCTCCTCGAATTCAATCTCCACACCTTCCTCCCTCACGAGATGATGAAAAAACTGCTGGCTGTCGTGATCGTCGTCCTGTTCACTTATATCAATTTCCGAGGCGCCAAAGAAACGGGAAAAGCGGGCAATATCGCCACGCTCTTAAAAATTGCCATTCTCCTGCTTTTTATCCTCCTTGGCGCCAAGATCATTCTTTCCGAAACCCATCGGTTCACTCACTTCAATCCCTTCTTTTCGAAAGGTTTTTTCGGAATTCTGATGGCGATGGGGCTTACTTACATCGCCTTTGAAGGATATGAGATCATCGCCCAGAGTGGAGAGGAAGTCAAAGATCCTGCCAAAAACATTCCAAAGGCGATTTTTTACTCCCTTCTGATCGTAGTCCCCATTTACATTTTCGTCGCTTTTGTGGCATTGGGTGTCGTCAATCCTGAAGGCATGACGGCCTGGGATTTTCTGGCTGCAAAAAAAGAAGTGGCCATGGTTGAAGCGGCCAGAAACATCAGCGTATGGGGAAGTGCCATTCTCTTGATCGGAGGGCTTCTATCCACGATCTCCGCCCTCAACGCCACCATTTACAGCTCCTCCCGCGTGGGTTTTGCCATGGGACGGGATCATAACCTTCCCCCTGTTTTCGGCCGCATCCACTCCCGTTTCAGAACCCCGAGCGGTTCCATTTTTGTCTCTGCCGCACTGATCATGGCTATGGTGCTCCTTCTGCCCATCGAAGACATCGCTTCCAGTGCGGACATCATGTTTCTCTTCCTTTTCATTTTCGTCAACGTCGCCTTGATTCACATTCGAAGAAAAACCCCGCAGCTGCTCAAAGGTTATAAATCTCCTCTATTCCCCCTGTTCCCGATCGTCGGCATCGTTACCCAGAGCGTGCTCATCATAGCTATGTTTGTCTACAGCCCGAAAGCATTTTTTCTCAGCCTCCTATGGATCGGAGGCGGTCTTTCCATTTACTACGGGTATTCCAAACACCAGGAGAAAGCGGCTGTCGGCCCTAAGATTATCGTCGAGGAAAAGGAGATCACCCACAAAGGTTTCAAGATCGTATTGGGGCTCGAGAAAAAGGAAGACGTCGGCCCATTGATGGACACAGCACTACCGATTGCTCATGAAAAGGATGGAGAAATATTCGTAACTCATGTCATTCCGCTTCCCCCTCAAACCCCATTGAACGTCGGCAAAGAATTTATCGAAGCCCGAAAAGATTTTCTCAAGGAAGCCGACGAAATAGGGGAAAAGAGCGGAGTGCCTGTCAGTTTCAATATCCGAGTCTCGCACGAGATTTATCACGGACTCCTGGACAGCGTCCGTGAAAACAGGGGAAATGCTCTCATTCTGGGGGCTGGAGCACCCTCGGCAAAAGATAAGATTCTGGGAAGCGTCCTCGACCCTCTGCTTCAAGAGGCTCCCTGCGACTTGGGCGTCATGAAGATCATAGGATCTACGAAATTCAAGAATATCCTGCTTCCGACTGCAGGCGGTCCAAACGCCAAACTGGCACTCGAATGGGGATCCTGGATCGCTCGTCAAAATAAGGGTAAACTCACTTTGCTATCCATCGTCAGTGACGAGCACAGGATCAAACGCGGCCAAAGCTGCCTCTTGGAAACGAGAAAGGCCGGAAAGCATGCTGAAGACATGATCGAAGGAAAAATCGCCTATGGAGACGACATTCTCGAGGTTATACTCAGGGAGAGCAAGGGATATGACCTGATTCTCATCGGGGCTTCCCGCGCAGGCCTGTGGCAGAGAATCCGATTCGGAACCATCCCCGAGAAACTGACACGGAGATCGCCGGTCTCAGTCCTCGTCGTTAGAAAGTACGAAGGTATCATTCGAAACTGGTTGAGAAGGTTTTTGGCCGGTTGATAAATCTATTTTCTTGATCTGCTGCAGCAGTCGAAAGCCTTCGTTATCAAATTTTCTGGGTTTTCCCGAGCATATATCCCAGAATGAATCCGATAAGAAGCAGAAACGAGATCATGATGATGCGGGACATGGATATCTTCCAAAAATACACCTGGACGGGAACGATTTCGGTGTTTTGAACGATAAAGATCACAGCCAGAAAAGCCAAAATCAAGACAATGATCATTTTAGGTTTCATATTACCTCCTCCTTTCCATCACCCTCGCGACGTCCAAGCTTTCACAACCACTTTCTTCGTTTGAAGAAAAAAAGCATAAAGACAGCAACGCCCACAATGACACCCCAAACAATGAAATATGCCCACTTCAACTTGAGTTCAGGCATGAATTCGAAGTTCATACCATAAATCCCGGCAATGAAAGTGATCGGGATGAATATGGTCGCGATTATGGTCAAGACCTTC
>JAFGNQ010000310.1 GCA_016926925.1 Candidatus Aminicenantota bacterium | reverse complement strand
GCGAAAACCCGTGCATCCTCAAGGTCGTTTTCATCAGGATGGCTTCTGGCGGATGCAGCCATTTCCGCCCATGCAGTATGTTCAGGCGACTTGCTCAGGACTTCGAGAGCCTCAGCAGATACTCTGCCGCGGCAGGAAAATGTTCCCAGAACCTTGGTTTTTGAGGCAAGTGTCGCTGCATACTCCAATGCCTCTCTCGATAAACGGCTGCCGGTCAGTGCGCCGTGAGTGCAAAACAGAGCGGTTTTTCTAGCGGCAGGAACTCTCTTGATAAAGTCTTCAGCCCTGAAGGGAATGCTGTGTGAATGTATGGGAAATCCGATTATCACCAAACTGTAGTCATCAACTCCGGGGGATTCGCTGAGGGGAATAAGAGCCTTTTCTCCTTCGATGGCCTCGAAGATCGTCTCGGCTACCTTTTTTGTATTGCCGGTTTGGCTGATGTAGGTTACGAGTGTTTTCAGCATGACTCATGCCTTAAAATTTGAATCGCACTCCCAATTTTACCGAAAAACGGCTGAAGTTCAACTCGCCGTGCCGGATATTCTGGAATGTTTCTCCCTCAGGCCTTTCAAGTTGCCCGTTCAGTATGGGGTAGTATTCGGGAAGAGCGAATTGTGTGCTTTCATAATAGAAAAGAGTAGCGGTGCCTTCTTCAAGGAGCAGCGTGTCGCTATCCGTAAATATCTTGAAATAATGAGAGCCTTTATATCCGTCGGTTTTTGACCAGGCTTTTTCCACTTCAACTACCAGAGCGACGTATTTCACCAAGTCGTACTCGAAACCCAAACCTGCGTAGAATCCCAGCCCATCGGAACTGTACGAGTTCTCTTTTTCATAGGCATTCAAAAACTCCATGCCCGATAATCTCAGGATTGACTGCCAGTTATCCTGGACATCGTATTTTGTGAAGGTGAGGATTCTCCCGACGTTTGCAAATACGTGAAGACCTGGAAGGAAAGGCATCTCTGCCCGGTAGCTGAGGCCGATTTTCAGATTCAAGGCGCGTACATCATTCATAATGTACTGATTTTGCTCTTGATTCGCTGCATCTCTGATATAGACCACCTCACCCTCTTCCGATCCGCTCAGGCGGCTTCCGCTCAGGTTCAAACCAAAGCCTTTATAGATGGGGATCCGCAGTTCCACTTCGAGGTTGGAACCATAGCTCGGGGCGATAAATTCTCCTGTTACAGATCCGGGATTCAGGGTTGAAAAATCCTGCCAGAGAGAATTGAGCGATCGAACCCATTCCTCCAGATCTCCTTCGGTGTAGGAGTTCATACTGAAACTGAATTTAAGGCTGATCTTTTCGGCACACAGGGGACGCACCAGGAAAAAACCAACGATGAAAACCAACAGAAGGAAGGCCCTTTTTTTAGTCATAGAAAATTCATTCTCCCATAATTCAATGCAAAATTCCAGATTTTTATTGGTCGTTACCTTAGAGTCAGTTTAGTCGCTCAACCCCCCTTGATTCTGGATTTATTGGCCGAAAACGGACGGGACTATCGAAAAAATATGTCGATGTATGTTTCTATCAATGCCGCATCGGCATTTTCTCGTGGGGACTCAGCTTACGGGCGGTTCGGATTGATCCTGATTTTTCGGAAGATTTATGGTGATCTTAATCCCGCCTTCTTTCCTGCTGACGGCATGAACTTTGCCGCCGTGGTCTTCGATGATTTTTTTTGCAATCGGGAGTCCTAATCCCGTCCCTGCATCCTTGGTCGAGAAGTAAGGTTCGAAGATGCGGTCCAGCATTTCCCTCTCAATACCGACCCCCGAATCCGCGATTTCGAGGTAAAGCATCTTATTATCACTTGCCAGGTTTATGTAGACTCTTCCCTTGTCCTTTATGGATTCCAGTGCATTGTTCAGTATGTTTCTCAGAACGATTTTCATTTGGGCTCTGTCTCCCATGAAATGAAACTCTTCCCCATTGTAGGATTCTTTGAACTCGATTCTTTCGGAGAGCAGCTTGGCATACGGATCAAGTGTTTGACGGATGATCTCCCTCAGATCCAGGCGTTCTTTCTGGAGGGAGGTTTCTTTTGATGTTTCTAAAAACTCATGGGCGATTTTTCTGAGGTTTTCGACTTCGGAGATTATGTAGGATGTGGATTCTCTCAGAACTTTATCGAAATCTTCTTTGCTCTCTCCATAGACCTTTAAGAGGTGCTCTGCGGAGAGTTGAATGGGGGTCAGGGGGTTTTTAATTTCGTGGGCGACTTTACGGGCCATCTCAGCAGCCGCCACTTTTTTACTCATATCCGCCAACTCCTGCTGATGCGTTTTTAGGTTGGTGACCATGGCATTGAATCCGTTTATCAAATTTTTCATTTCATCGTGGCCTTTGTGAGATATGTGAGTTTCCAAATTGCCGAGACTGACTTCCCTGGTGCCCTTGAGCAGCTTCTGGATGGGCGTCACGATCATGCCTCCAATTCCGCGTGCAAGAATAAGAACCACAATGATGAGGAATACGGAGGCAAAGAGCAAAAACTCTATCAGATCTACTGTCGCATCGGAAATCTCCTGCTGTTCGAGGGGAAAAGGAAGTGAAATCAGGACAAGGGAATCCTGGAATGGATAGGGAATCGTCAATGTGTGGAAGGAATAATCGCCTATTCTCTGCATTTGTGTGTAAAAGGGATTGTTCTCGAACTGGATTTTATAATAGATTTCTCCGTCGATAACCTCGGGGAGGAGCCCGTAATCGATGAATTCGCGCCGGCTCGAAGAAATAAGCCGGCCGTCCTGATAGAGATTGACATCGTTGGAAATTGTGGAGCCTACCCAGAATACGACATCATCGGCAGGAATTGTTAGGGACACTTGTTCTTCCTGCTGGATGGCGACGAAGTCCTGCATGACTCTTCTGGCAAAATCCGCTCGCACCTCGGCTTCCTCTGTGATTCTTTGGGTGAATATTCGAGAAAAATAATACCTGGTCGAATAAGTGAAGAAGAGCAGAGGCAGAAGCGAGACGGCGACGAATGTGATATAAACCCGGTTGGAGAAGGACCAGAGAGGGTTCTTAAATTTTTTCGCGCCGATCAAAATCCGGGTCAGAAACAAGCACAAAATTACGGTCGCGAAATAGACCAAAAAAAGCCGTAAGAATTCCACCGAGTATTTGAGGAAATTCTTTTTTGGAAGAAAGAGAGCATAGATGCGGTCGTCCTGTTTGAAATACAGGCTTTGAAATGTTTTGGCGTTATCGGAAAATTCAGACCAAATGTGGGTATCAGGGGTGTTTATCCTTGCGAGCAGGCCTGCGGGAATGCCGGTGGAGATTTTATTGGGATTGAAGAGAAGCTTTCCTTCCAGGTCAAAGACGGCAAAACCGAGTTTGAGCTGATTCAGCGAGGGGATGGATGTCACTCTTAGGAGTTCAAAATAAGGATTTGCCGAATAGAGAAAAGGCAGCATATCGTAATCGATCGACAGATAGATAATGATTCGGCCTTGGAGGGCTCCCTCTTCGTAGAAGTCTTTGTAACTCACGAGGAAATCTTTGGTGATTCCCATGAAGTGGATTCTCTCTTTCATGATGGACCAATCGCGACTTGAAGGAGGTGGTTCATTGAGGCGGAAAACTTCCGGAACATTCAGAGAGAATCGAGATCGGACCTCTCCCTCCGCATCGAGAATCTCGAAACTGGAGTACCAGTTGAATTTGGCGATGAGGGTTTTTTCCCAAAGGGAATGGGCTAAATCCGATGAATCGAGGTTTTTCAAAACCGTCAGCACGGATCCTTGTCTTTTGTCGATTTCCGGCAGAGATTGCCTGATCATAAAGACCCCCCAAGTTTCCTGCGATTGTATGATATTGCGCAGAGAATCCTGGAGCAGCGTTTGCTCTCGGATCGATGATGCGTTGTGGAAGGAAGAATATATGAAGAGTGTTGCCAGGAAGATTGTTGTAAGCCAGACTCTCTTCTTTCGGAGCATATAAGGGAGGTGTGCCAGGATAAAGACGAAAAAGAGAATCACAGCTTGGAGGATAAAAAGCAATATCCAAGGCGGTTTGCTGAGGACAAATGAGAACAGCAAAAAGCCTATAAATAGCGTGAGAAGAAGGTAGGAAGCTTTCGGAGAATGGAGCAGAGTCCAGCGTAATCCTGCGAAAGCAATTAGGATAATGACCAGAAAGAGAAGGACAATGCTGATGTGAAGTAGAATGAGCGGTCCATTGAAGGAGAAACGGGTTAGGTTCAAATTGGAGTGAAAAACAAGACGGAAGAGAATTTCTTGAAAGATAAAAATCAATCCGATGACCGCCGATGCAGATATCACATTCAAAGCCAGCATCAATGGAAAGGAAAACTTCCTGAAAGGCTTTTTCAGTCTTTTTGAGATATAGAATGCAAAACAACAGGTAATAAGAAATAGAAATAGGGAAGTGAGAAATATATCGGCCGGAGAACCCGTCAAATTCCCCAGGGATATGAAGCTGGCAATGGACGGCGAAAACAGAGTTGAGGACTTGAGCTTTTCCAGTGTGCTCAAAGGGAAAAAGAGGGATCTCAATACTCCAAGGATGATGATCGCCAAAAAGATATGGTGCGCTTTTTTTTCTCTGTGGAAGCCGGGGGATTTTACGATTTCAATAAGAAGCAGTGTCAGCGTGGTGCCGAACATAATGAAAAATATCAGGAGAACGACTTCCTTTTGAGATGAAATTTTTGAGCTGAGGGAAGGAGAACTGAGCGTAACGGTCGCGACGATCTCCTTTTTCTCGTTTCTCAGCGGGAAGAAGATCGTCTGAATCTCGCGCTGCAGCTGAGGCTCACCGATGAATTCGTCGTTGTATCGTGAGAAAAGCTTTTCAAACCCGGATAAATCCTCACGAGAATCCCAATAGGCGATGCTGCAGTTTTCCAGGTATCCTTCCTTTAAGAAGTGATACTCTCTGAGATAAGGGGTTTTGAACTCGGGAAGAAAAGCAAGAAGCTTGTAGAGAACGATGTACCGGCTCCCGTCGATTTCTCTCACTGAAACAAGAAAAGCCGAAGCCTTGTGACGAATCAGAAATGCGGATTTTCTGTCTCTGTAAGCAATCGTCGTGCCGTTTATCTCCGAAGCTGCATGCAGGTCAATCACTTGTCCCAGCCAGAGGACGAGGTTCCCGGGGCTTTCGTAATAAGCGACTCCTTCCGATTCCGGCTTCATCCGAAGGTTTTTGAACAGAAAAAAGACTTTGTCCTTTTCTTCAGGCAAGGGGGATCGGGTTAGAATATCGATTTTCTCGTTCATATCGGCGATGACATCTCCAAATTCCCTTTTTATAGATTCGGCCTTATTCCTCAGTTGTTTCAAGCTGCGTTCGTAGTAGTTGGAGGAAGTGATGACAGGGAGGACGATGGAGAGAATGAGGAATAACAGAGAAAGAATGGAACCGATGGCAAGGAAAAAATGGAATGAAGTCCAAGTCCCGGGCTTTTTGAAAGATGTCAAATCTTTTCCGCCTTGATTTCGGTGATTTCCCAGTCGCCTTCCTGTTTCCCGTTGCTCTGGCATTCAATTTTTTGCAGGTTGAAAAAAATGTTGAAGACGTATTGGTTGTTGTTCTTTTTGTCCTTAAACGACCATCTTGCCTTGAGAATGACGGCGACGGATTGAGATCCGGACGGCTGTTTCTCTGAATAAAACTCGAACGTCGAATAGGAGGCAAATATTTTTTTAAAAAGAAAGTAAGCTTGTTGGTTTGACACCTGGTCCGAAAACGATATAGGCGTGGGAAGGGAGATATTGATGTAACTTTTTGTAGGCAAAAGGATGTACAGCATTCCGGGATTGTTCTGAAGAAAAGCCCTCTCTACATTTTGTGTAGTCGTGGACACGAAAAAAGGGACGAGAGTGACAAAAGCGAGAATCAAATTTCCCACTCAATAAATAATAACACATTCCGGGAAAAGTGAGAAGGCGGAAGCATGCACCTCTTCGGCTCAAGAATATTCACGGTTCGCAGGGAAGAGAGGAAGGGGATTTGAAAATCTCCACTCGTCTTTGTCTAAGGCTAACTTTCGTTTCCTGAGGCCCTGGGTTTAGCCTTTTTCTTTGTTCTCTCAGGCTGCGTCTCGAATTCTTCGGAGACGATTCTTTTCAGATCGTTGCGGATATTCTCTATCTTTTCGAGTTTACTCGCGATTTTTTCGAAGAGCCCTTCTTGTTTCTTTATGCCTTCTTGAATGAGAAAGGCTGCGCTTTCTGACCGGCTTTTAAAAAGTCCGACATCCACGAGCATGTTCAACTTCAGGTTGCTCTGCTCATTGACGCGTATCGTTAAAACGGTATTTCGTGATGAAAGTGCCTTGTCAACGACTTTTTTTATGGATTCCGCAGTCCGGATCGCTATCTTTTCGACTTGATTCCCGAATTCGTCGATTGCGCTCTGCCTCTTCTTTCCTTTTTTCTCAGGATCTTTATCGGCGGCTGTATTTTTGGCTTCTGTCATTCTGTCCTCCAATTCTGTGTAATTAAATTACAATATACAAAATTACACAATCGATGTCAATAGAGATACCTGGCCGGTATGCATTTTCGTTTCCTTGATAATGCAGTGCGGATCAAATCTCTTCTGCCTCCTGTTCTGATTCTTCCACGGTTTCTTTCTCAATTGCTTCGGAAACGGCTTCTTCCTCGAGATTTTTCACCCTCAAGGCATCTTTAATGCTGCTGATTCCAGCTATGAAGGCGATGAATCCGACAAGGAAGAGTAGGATCGGAACCGAACCAAAGATGAGCTCACAAAACTCCCTCCACCAGACGAAAACAGCGAGATAAACGCCGCCTGCCATCAATATGAGACCACCGACAATGACCAAAAACTTCCCCATTGAAAAACCTCCCATAGAGTTGTTGATGTAAGTTTTTAAAATTATATCAAAACGGTTATCAAATCTCAAAAAGTTCTTGATCAAAACAGCTTCCTGTCAGCTAGTGCTTTTGAGTAGGATGTAGACGCATGGCGTTTTATAAAGTAGAATGAGCGAAACCCTTGTATGGAGGAATCATGGCATGAGCCGAACAACTGAGAAAAAGGTTTGTACGGCACTTTGTTTGTTGATTGTGATTTGTGCCGCATCTACAGGTTTCGCTAAAAATCCCTTTGTGATCGGAGACATAAAG
>JAFGNQ010000309.1 GCA_016926925.1 Candidatus Aminicenantota bacterium | reverse complement strand
GAGGCTGTAGTGTACTACGCCGAATGGGCTGCAACGAAGGCTTTGTGACAAGATCGGCTCGCCTGTAAGGTAAAAAATGGCGGCTATAAGATCGAAAGCTCTTATGAATGAGAGTGCCGTCATTTTTTATGAATAATCCAGGCCTGAGTAAGTTGGTATGTTTATTGCATTATAAACAGTGTCTGAGATTGAATGTTTAGGGGAAATTCAAGTGCGGAGGTTCCGCAATGAAGATTTCCAAATTTCTGGTACTCAGCACTGTCACAATCACGTTTTTTGTCGGCTGTCAACATTTCCGAATGGAAGTCTACCCCGATCTAAGAATGGAATCTATTCCAGGAAGTTATAGCGGTCCGTGCAGGGATAGTCTTGAAAATCTATTGGCGGATATCTGGGCTACGGGCTTCTTCAACAACAACCAATTCAGCCGAGAGGAAATCCTTAATAACAGATACGGGATCTTCAACACGGGAAGTTCCGTTTCTCGTGTTACATCAGGCAGAGCCTGCTTTATAAAAGAAAAAGAAGGCTCCGATATGGTCATGCTGAACAGAAGGCTGTTTTCTCATCTGCAAAGAGATGATACAGGAAGGGTCGGCGTCAAAATGAAAGATCGGAACCTATCGGCAACTCTGGTGCATGAGCTCTTCCACGATTTTTGGCACAACACAATCGATCGACAAAAGAGAGCTTTGTTCGCTACTGAGATGGAGATCCTTTACAAGGATATAATCATGGCCAAAAGTGAAGAAGAGAAAATTCAGTTCTTGAAAAAGATCGGATACCGGAACCCCAAAGAAAATGATTTCAGGCCGTTTTCCGAGCTGCAGTGTGTAAAGAAAAATTATACAAATGAAAAATTCTTTGGCACCGAACTATTTTCAATTATTGCAGACAGGACCTTCTCTCGAAAAATTATCATACCCAAGCAATTGAGAATATTCTATTCCGGAATCATAGCAGACGAGATTCTCGAAAGATCCTCTCCCCAATAGTGTTATTATCCTTAGATCAGAGACGAAAGAGGACGGCATCTTCCGGCGACCTGGAGAAATGGAATTGTGGAACATTGACACCGAAGATAGGCTTTTATCAAAAAAAACAGGATATGGTGTGTCTACTGCGCATATCGATTCCGGAAACGAAAATGGAAAAGAGGCAATCTGAAAGAATACGGTTGAGATAGTCTCTTAAAAATAGAATAAAGCGGCTGACTGAAACAGCAGAGGCTGTTTGAGGCGAATATGCCTCGAACAGCCTTTTTTTTTGGAGGATGAATTGAGACCGAATGCAATGCAGATCGAGGAAGGATACAAATGAATAGAGTCCTATTTTCGACTGTTTCTCTATTGTGTCTTCTCATCCTTGGTTTCTGTTCGATTCAATCCGCATACGGAGATCAGATACATGACGCCGCCCAACAAGGAAACATCGAATTGATAACGAGCTTGCTGGAAAAAAAACCTCAACTCGTGAATGCCCAATCTGCCTGCGGTTCTAATCCGCTGCATCATGCCGCATATGCCAATCAGGAGAAAGCTTTACTCCTTCTCATAGAGAGAGGAGGAGATGCAAACACCAAAGGGACTGACAGCGGCTGGACTCCGATTTTTTTGGCAGCCATCAAGGGTCACGGGAATATTGTCAACTTGCTGATCAAGCATGGAGCTCGAGTCAATATAAAAGACCTGAAGGGCAGAACTCCGCTCCATCTGGCTTCAATGCGAGGGAATAAGGCCGTAGCCGAACTCTTGATCGGTGCGGGCGCTCTGACGAACGCCAGAGACAATTATGGATTGACGCCGCTTCACAACGCTGCCAGCGGAGGTCATAGCCAGGTCATTGCCCGTCTTGTCACGGGAGGAGCCGACGTTAAGAAGACGGATTATTGCGGACAGACAGCTCTTCACATTGCTTCCTGGAACGGACATAAAAAGGTCGTGGAGCAGTTGATCGAACTCGGCCTGAATGTTAATGCCCAGGACAGCCAAGGAAATACTCCCCTGCACCTGGCCGCTTTCAGCGGTCAGCTGGATGTGATCGAACTTCTGATCACCATGGGAGCAGGATTAAACATTGAAAACAGCCTGGGCTGCACACCGCTCCACAATGCAGCCAAAGTGGGAAATGCAGAGGTCGTTAGTTTACTTCTGGCCAGCGGTGCAAAGGCTCTTGTCCTGCAAAACAATCACTGATTGCTTTATCTCCAAAAACGCATCGGCTACAGAAAGCAAGGGAAAATGCTTTCGCTCCGACCGGGACCTTATTCCAGCCAGATTTTTAAAACCTCACCATCAGCGGAGACCTCGATAAGAGCACGAGGACCCAATTCTTTCAACTCTGTCAAGCACTTTTTGAGGTCGATATCGTACTCTTCACAGTCGATGCTCAAGTGTTTGCCGCGGGTGCACCGCATAAAGAGCTCAACCAGTGAAATGGGCAGGGTGATTCTGAGTTTATCTTTATTGGCAAGTGTATCTGTAACAAGAACCTTGAACCACCTGGCCTCCTTGCCCGGAGTGAACTTCGGATTCTCTTTGACCGCCTTCTTTATGGTCTGGATATCATCGTTTCTTTCCAAATGAACCGCGCCGACAACCAAAAGACTCAAGAGAAAAATCATCGTGACCAAAATCGTTATTTTTTTCATTTCTATCCTCCTTCCCTGAATTGTTCACGAGCCGAGGTCTCTGCAGCAGCAAGGTAGCAGCTCATGAACGGGTCAATCGATCCAAAATTTAAACACCGACTTCTCTCCCTTAATCTCCAAGATGCTGCCTTTGACTCGAGTGAGCTCAGCTGCAATCTTGTCCAAATCATATCCTTCACCCCGCAATTCCATTTTAATGTCATCCGGAATCGCCGCCAGGGCAAGATCGGCGAGAGCCCAGGGGATGTTCAAAGAAAAATCGGGTTCTTTCTTCCCTTTCTTGTAGACACGCAACTTCAACACTTTCGTATTGCGCTCATATTTTTCTTCTTCATAATCCTTGAAAGCATCAGGAGCGATGCGCAAAAGGTAGATTTTAGCCCTGTCTCTGAGCTCGTCATCCTTTTCTTCTTCCAAAATATCCATCAAGATGGGCTTGGCTCTGCGAGCCACCTTCAAATCTTTTAATTTGCTGATTTTAAAGGCAGCCCAGTACCTGACGACCTTGTTCTTGCTGGAAAACTTTTTCTCGATTTCCTTAAGATAGGATTTTTGTCCATCCTTCTCGTACATTTGGAACGAAAGATCTATGACGGCAATCTCCGATTCTTCTTCGAAACTGCGACTGCGATCATCGAGACGTATGTACTTTTTATACATGCCCAAAGCCTGTGCTTCTTTTCCATCCTGTTCTTCAAGACACCTTCCCAGATAAAATACGGCCTCGGAATACACCCGGCTTTTCGGATAGTCTTCCAGGATTTCCTCCAGCTTTTCCTGGGCTTTTTCCCACTTTTTATCGAACAGAAGAATTTTGGCTTCTTGGAAAAGGATCTCATCATGCTTCTCGAACAAGGAAGCATGGAGTGATATCGATACAAGAAAGCAAACGACAAAACCTACCGCTGTTTTTCTCACTTTATACCTCGCTTTCCTTTAATTCTTTCTTCAACAGGTTGATCTTCAGCATGAGCTGTCTGTCTTCGATGAGATTCTGGATACTCCGGAGATCTTCCTCAGAGAGTTCTTCGCTGAGTTGGCTCAATTCAAAAAAGAGAAGTTCGATCTGATCACAAATCTCTTTGGCCTTCGACAAACGAAACTTTTCCAATTGGGGATTTATGTACTTCTTCTTCATCAAAAGATCCCTGGCCTTTTGAGAGGCCAGGCTCTGGCGCCAGGTCTCTTTTGATTGTTGAGCCGATGTTTGGACAAAGTCCAAGAGTACATACTGACTTTTTTCCAAATAATCCAACGTCTCCCGCCTGGCCATCTCGAGCTCCACTCGATCCAGAAAATCCTGAGTTACGTAAAACGCTTCTTTTGAGGTCGGTTTTAAGCGCGGCATCCGCAACATCCAAACCGTCATCAGGGAACCCAACAAAAGGCCGGCCAACAGTCCGGCCAGTGCGGGTTTGAACCGGGGCTGAAGCAGCCCTTTGAGAATTGGCCGAACTTCACGCTTGCGCGACATCCGGGAGTCCTTGTTAAAAACGGATCTTGCGATATCATCAGGAAGAGAAGCCCAATCCACTGCACCCATCGCCCTTGCGATCTCCGAATGAAGAGAATCGGCTCCCTTCATAACTTGTTCCAAATCCGCAATTTCCGCCCGGCAATGCAAACAGGAATCCAGATGATTCTCAATGTCCTTCTTCCGTTCTTCCTTCAGCTCTCCATAGAGGAAAGCAATCAAGTCTTTGTTGTATTTTTTGCAGTCGTTCATGACTGTCCCTCCAAATAAGGAGTCATCAATGTGCGCAAATTTTGCACGGCCTTGAAATGAAGGGATTTCACCGTTCCTACGGATATCTTCAATATCTGTGCGATCTCACGGTATTCAAGGTTGTTGTAATGTTTCATGGTAAAGATCATTCTCTGTTTTTCCGTCAGTCCCTTCAAACACTCGGAAAAAATATGGTGAATGTCAGACGAAGTCTGGCAATTATCGGACTCTCCGACCGGAGAATTCAAATCCTCCAAACTCTTTTCTCTTTGCAGCCCGTTGCTCCTTTTATAGTTTTTACGATAAAAATCGATGCAGAGGTTCTTAGCGATCTGGAGAAGCCAATTCTGAAAATTTCGTCCCTTTTGGAACATGCCTGCCTTCTGATACAATCTCAAAAATGTTTCTTGAACGATATCCATGGCATCTTCGCTGTTACGGAAATAGGAATAAGCCAATAGAAAAACCTTTTTTTGATAGAGACGGATGACAGCCATAAATGCCTCTCTATCGCCATTTTTCATCCTATCGACGAGAGTGAAGACGGCATCGTGGGATTCGACTCTTTCAACCTTCATTTCTTCCAAAGAAATACTCAAATTGATTTTTTTACAGCTCAGTCCACCCAGATTAAAACCTTTCCATCCTCGTCATCGATTTCAACCAGCAGGCCGGGTCCCATTTGCTGAAGATCTCTGATGTCCTTCCAGTCGATGTCGTACCGATGATTAAAATCAAAAAACTCCTCATCCGAGGTCGTAATCCTGAAGTCCAGACATGAGTCGATTATCCAAAATGGTGCCGAGATTCTAATCAATTCCTGCTCCGAAGCTTCGAAGAACAAAGCATGGATCCTGTGCGTTCGGCCTTCCCGCTCAGGATTGCGTTTGTGTATATCCTCAATTCTCTTGTATGCCTGGACGAAGTGGCGATCGGGGTCTTTAACGTTTTTGATGACCCTGACGGTCAAACAGCCCGACAGCAGGGCGATCAACACCAAGGCCAGAGAAGCCAGAGTCACGGTTATTGAATTTCGCATCGGTAACCTCATTCCATCATTTTCAAACCCTTCTACGGATAGATCGGATAAAAGGTTCACGGTACCCGCCGCGAACTCGGTCGATGGGGAGAGAGGTCCGTTCTCTACTGTGAAAAAACCCGGCACATGAGTCCTAGCTGTACCGAATCCATTTAAGGATTTCCGCAAAGCCGGGGCGTTTCCCGTACATCAAAATACCCACGCGATAGATTTTTGCCGTAATCCAAATCATGAGCAGAGTTGTCAATATCAAGAGCAGGATCGACACTCCGATTTGGATAAATGGAGGGAGCAGAATGCAGACTCGAAGCAACATCAAAATGGGCGTGAAAAAGGGGATCATGGATAAGATAACGGAGAAAGTGCTGTTCGGATTCCGGATCACGAACATCATCATTAAAATAGGCACGACCAAAAACATGGTCACGGGCATGACAAGATTCTGTGCTTCCTTTTCGGAATTCACCATCGATCCTATGGCTGCGTATATGGTAGCATAGAGGAAATAGCCGCATATAAAAAACACCACGAAGTAAATGAATATATAAGAGGGTATGGAAGGCATTTCAAAGGCCGCCGCCGCAGGAAAAGCCTTGGTGATCAAATCCTTACTGTACCTTGTGGCGGCGATTCCGAATACCGTCCATATCGCATACTGTGTGAATCCGACGGCAGCGATACCCACGATTTTTCCCGTCATGAGCTGAAAGGGCCTAAGCGATGAGAGGACGATTTCAACGACTCTTGAGCTCTTTTCTTCTATCACTCCCCTGAGAATGATCTGACCGTAAAAAATGAGCGTCATATAAAGGATGAGCACTAAGAAATAAGAGATGATAAAGGTTCCCCCTGTGTCCTTTTCCACGCCCCGTTTTGTCACTTTCTTCGTTGCCAAACGAACGGGGCGCATGTACTCGTTAATTTTGGCAGGGTCGAGTCCTTCTCCTCTTAACCTCTTTCCGATCACGATGCTGCTCAAGGCACGGCCGATGTGGCCTCTTTTGTCAAAATCGGAAACATGCTCGGCCACATACTCGGCCTCACCTTCTCCGGAAATATCTTTCGGGATGAAGATGTAGGCCTCGATTTCTTTCTGCAGAACTTTGCGGTTCAACTCCTGCTTCAATTCTTCCACACTGCCCGTCAGCATGTACTCAGTGAGAAGATAACGCCTCGTACCATCCTTGATTTTCTGATCGAGAGCCTTATCCAATTCCATGAAAATTGAATGGCTCTCATCGATAATACCTATTCTCTCCTGCTGATCCAAGGATACGAATTGAAGAACAACGGGAACTACGATCAAGGCGCCCATGAAGACAGGCCCCAGAATTGTCCCGATGATAAAACCCTTGGTCCGGACTATCTGAATGTATTCTCTTTTAATGACCGACAGAATCTTCTTCATGATGACCTCTCACTTTTTCGATAAAAATCGCATTCAGAGTCGGTTCCTTAACTTCAAACTTATTGATCCTGACCTTTCCTACTGTTTTATTGAGAAGAATTTGGGGGTCCGTTCCCTCCACCAACTTGATCTCCATGTATCTTCCATAATCATCAATTTTGCTGATTTCAGGAAAACTCTTGATGAAACCCGCATCCCCCTCGTAATCCAAGACAACCGTATTCTTTCCGTACTGTTGTTTGATATGATTCAGGTTTCCTTCCAGGACCATTTCCGCCTTGTTGATGAGGCAAATGTTGTCGCTGATCATTTCCACCTGCTCCATCCTGTGCGTGGAAAAAATGATGGTTCGTCCCTCGTTTTTCATCTCGAGCATGATATCTTTAAAGAGTTGGGTGTTGACCGGATCAAGGCCGCTGAAGGGTTCGTCCAGTATGATGAGTTCGGGTCTATGGACGACCGTGGCTATGAATTGAACCTTTTGCTGCATTCCCCGCGAAAGCTCCTCGACTTTCTTCAGCTTCCAATCCGTCAGCTCAAACCTGTCCAGCCAGTAATCGATCTGTTTTCGTGCGTCTTGACCCGATAACCCCTTCAATTCCGCCAAAAAAAGAAGAAGCTCACCTACTTTCATCTTAGGATACAGACCTCTGTCTTCAGGCAAGTACCCGATTCTTTCTTTCATCTCCTCGTCCATTTTTCTCTCGAGGACCTTAACCCTCCCCTCATCAGGAATGATGATATTCATCACCATCCGGATGGTCGTCGTCTTACCCGCTCCGTTGGGCCCCAAGAGCCCATAAATAGTTCCCCGGGGGATACTCAAGGAGAGTTTTTTTACCGCATAGAAATCTCCGAACCGTTTGGAAATGTTATCGATCTCGAGCGCATTCATCCTCATTTCCTCTCAATTTTCCATAGAATACTTCATTTCCAATATCATATATCATAAAATCAAGTGCTTCAAATATGAGTACAATTTTTGTTATAGTAATCGGATAAATTATTTGAATGCATGAGGTACTGCAATGAAGAAAGGAACTTATGTGCTGATTATCTTCTTGATATTCTTTGTACTGATCATCGCCGTGGCTGCCTCACTCTTCTTCATTGAAGTGGCGCAGCCTGTTGCCGTCAAGCCGAACACTTATTTGGAAATGCCCCTTTCAGGACCTCTGGATGAGCACCCGGTTTCCGACATGGTGACGGACTATTTCTTTGGAGGGAATGCTCTTTCGCTGCATGATATTTGGGTGAATTTTCACAAAGCAAAAGCCGATGGAAAAATAAAAGGAGTCATCCTGAGGATCGGCCACTTGAGCTGCGATTGGGCAAAAATAAACGAGATCAGAAGTCTTGTGCTGGACTTCAAGAAATCCGGGAAAACGACCGTGGCCTATATCTCCGAGACCATGGATTTCGATAAGGAATATTACCTGGCCACTGCCTGCGATCACATTTTCCTGCATCCCCTGGGCTCCCTGATCATCAACGGAATCGGAGGTCATTTTCTATTCCTGAGAGGAGCCTTGGATAAATTGGGGATCGAAGTAGAAGTGGAACGCGTCGATGAATTCAAAACAGCTTACAACATGTTCACAGAAGAAAAATTCTCACCCAGCCATAAGGAGATGATGGCATCTCTTTACAACGATATCTTCGATCTCTATATCGCTTCCATTGCGGAGGCTCGAGGAAAAACAGAGGAGGAAGTACACGAACTTATTGATCAAGGCGTGTTTACTGGCGAGAAAGCTAAAGAATTGGACCTAGTGGACGCACTCCTCTACGAAGACGAATTGGAGGACTTTCTTAAGGGGGGAAGCAGCCATATCTATAGGATCAGCCACGCACAATATCTTAAATCCAAAACCAAATCCTCCGGACTAACTAGAGGAAGAAAGATAGCCCTCATCTATGGCGTCGGGCCCATCCACACAGGTGAAAGCATCAAGGGTAAGAGTATGGGAAGCAGTACGATAGCTCGCTGGCTGCAAAGCATCAGGCAGGATTCCTCCATCGCAGCTGTCGTGTTCCGCATAGACAGCCCCGGCGGTTCGGCAGTCGCCTCGGACATCATAGGGAGGGAAGTTGTCCTGACGAAAAAACAAAAACCCTTTATTGTCTCGATGTCGGACATGGCTGGATCGGGCGGGTATTGGGTGGCAATGGATGCTCATAAGATCGTGGCTCACCCTCAAACACTGACCGGGTCCATAGGTGTTATCTTCGGCAAATTCAATATGATGAAACTTTACAAAAGACTGGGCATTTCCTCGGAGAAACTCACATTCGGCAGAAAAGCGGATATGTTCTCAACTTTTCGAAAACTCACGCCCGAAGAAAAGGACCTCATGAAGGAACAGATCTTATGGAGCTATGATCGGTTCATCACCAAAGTGGCCGTGGGTCGCAATATGACAAAAGAAGAAGTAGACAAGGTTGGAAAAGGCCGCGTGTGGACTGGAAATCAAGCAAAGGAACTCGGCCTGGTCGATGAGCTCGGCGATCTTTCCAAAGCTTTCATTTTGGCTAAAGAGATAGCCGGCATCCCAGAAAGTGAGAGTGTCAAGCTTGTGGTCTGGCCCAAAAAGGCCTCTTTCTGGAAGTCGATCTTCACCAATCCCTTTGCAGGGATTAAAGCTATCTCGAATCGCACTCTCGACAGATGGCTCCAAATGTTTCGGATTTTCGAGAAGGCCGGAGTTCTAGCTGTTATGCCCTGCATATTCACGACTCCCGAATAACCCAGGCGCCTGAATTATTTATAAAAACCGCCGGCACTTTCAATCTCAAGAGCATCCAGCCTTATTGCCGCCATTTTTTACCCTTCGGGCGAACCGATCTCACAGCATCGGCTGCGTTGCAACTCATTCAGTAGGCGAAGGAATCGGGGCAAATCGCCTTGAAGTCACAGAGATTGCAGTTGTGCCAGTCCGGTCGGGCCGGAAAATCCTGCACACGGATCCCCTTTTCGGCTTCTTTAATTTTATCCAGAGCTCTGGCACGCTCCTTTTCTCCTTTTTTAGCCCGGCCGACGGTATCAGATTCCAAAAAATGGAGCCGAGTTTCTACAAGCGGGATATCCTGAGTTTTAACAAAAGAAAGGGCATACAAATCCATCTGAAGGCTCTGTTGTGCTTTCCTGTCCGCTTCTCTTTGATCCTTCACGCTTGTCGCTTTGTAATCGATGATAACCGCTCCGTCTTCGATGGCATCGATCCTATCCCAACGTCCGACAAACTGGATGTGATTGAACTGCCACCGGAAGGATTTCTCCAAATAGAGCGGGAGCCTATTCGAGGCCTCCTCCCTTAGAAAAAAAGTACGAAGTGCCTTTTCCCCTTCTTTTTTCCTCATTTCTTCGTGCTCCCGGCTCAAAAACCCTTCATTCACCCAATGGACGTGAAATTCTTCGCTGAATGTTTTCTCTGAAATTTTTTTTCCCGCCATTCTGTTTTTCAGATAGCAGTGAATCATACTGTGGAGAATCCGGCCATATACCAAATTGTGATGAGGTAGGACCGGGATACGCATCACATGCCTGTACTTGTACTTAAGTGGACAGGTCAGATAGTCATCCACCTGAAAGAAGCTGAGACGCATGGGACTCTGCTCTCTGACTTTAGTGGAGACGACAGGCTGAGCAGGCAGGAGAGCATATCTTTCTATTTCTTCCAGAACAGATGTGCGCAGAGTGCCTTCCGGAGATTTTGGGAGATCCAAGGCCTCCAACACGAACGGACTGACTTTTTTCAACCTCTTCACTCCATAATCTCTTCCCCAACTTAAGTACAGACTTTTTTTTGCCCGTGTCATACCCACATAAAAAAGGCGTCGTTCCTCCTGAATGTTATTCTCGCGCAGGGGAAGGTCTTCCTTTAAAAGATCGTCAGGAACAGGAATCCTATCTTTTCTCTGCCGGCCCGGAAACCGGTCATCAATCAAGCTGACCAT
>JAFGNQ010000308.1 GCA_016926925.1 Candidatus Aminicenantota bacterium | reverse complement strand
CGTCATTTTTCCCGATGAGATATTCTACGGGAATCTGGAGCCGAAAAACATTCCTCGGATTATAGAGAAAACCGTTCTGGGAAAAGAGGTGATACAGGAATTCGCGTATGAGGAATCCAAGTCGGGGAAAAAAATCGCACTTCAGAAAGAGATCCCGTTCTACAAAAAACAACGGAGGCTGATCACCGGAAAGAACTTCCGCATCAATCCCAAACGCATCGAGGATTACATCGCACTTGACGGATATCAAGCCCTTGCGGCCGTTCTGTTCGACATGACGGCTGAAGAGGTCATAGGTGAAATAGATAACTCAGGACTACGGGGGAGGGGAGGAGCCGGATTCCCCACCGGGAAAAAATGGGATATCTGCCGCAAAGCCAGGTCGGCCGTGAAATACATCATCTGCAATGCGGATGAAGGAGACCCGGGTGCCTACATGGACAGAAGTCTCTTAGAGGGGAATCCTCACAGTGTGATTGAGGGCATGATCATAGGGGCATATGCCATCGGAGCCGTCGAAGGTTTCATCTATGTTCGCATGGAGTACCCTCTGGCTGTTGAGCACTTAAAGTTGGCTCTCGACCAAGCGCGCAATTATGGGTTCCTGGGGGAATCCATCCTAGGATCCGAGTTCCATTTCGACATCCATTTAGTCGAGGGCGCCGGCGCCTTCGTTTCCGGAGAAGAGACTTCTCTGATGGCCTCCATAGAAGGCAGGCGTGCCTTCCCTAGACAGAGACCGCCTTTCCCCGCGCAATCCGGCCTTTGGGGAAAACCGACCAATATAAACAACGTAGAGACATGGGCGAACGTTCCGCTGATCATCAAAAAGGGAGCTGATTGGTATTCTCAGATTGGAACGAAAGGAAGTAAAGGAACGAAAATATTTTCTCTGGTCGGGAAAATCAACAACACCGGCCTTGTCGAAGTTCCCATGGGAATCACTTTGAAAGAGATCATCTATGACGTGGGAGGAGGAATAAAGGGCGGCAAAAAGTTCAAAGCCGTTCAGACCGGTGGTCCATCGGGCGGATGCATCCCTGCTGAGAAACTCGATCTGCCTATTGACTATGATACTTTAGCTAAAGCCGGTTCCATCATGGGATCGGGCGGCATGATAGTCATGGACGAGGATACCTGTATGGTGGATGTAGCGCGTTACTTTCTCAACTTCACTCAGGAAGAGTCCTGCGGTAAGTGCGCTCCCTGTCGTATAGGGACAAAACAGATGGTGAAAATTCTTACACGAATTACTGAAGGAAAAGGGGAAGAAGAGGATATCGAGAAATTGGAGAACTTGGCCAAAACCGTGAAAGCGGGATCGCTTTGCGGGCTGGGTCAAACTGCGCCCAATCCTGTTTTAACCACTCTGAAGTACTTCCTGAAGGAATACGAAATGCATATCAAGCAGAAAAGCTGTCCCGCCCTTGTTTGCAAAGAGCTGATCTGCTACTTCATCGAGCCTGAAAAGTGTGTCGGATGTCTTCTCTGTCTAAAAAGTTGTCCCGTCGATGCCATCAGCGGCACGAGGAAGAAAGTGCACGTCATAGATCAAAACTTGTGCATCAAATGTGGAGCTTGCTTTGATGTTTGTCCCTCAAAGGTTAGAGCCGTATCTAAATACACGGGGCGAAAAAGAGCTCAAATCCTGAAAGCCGGAGCTCCCAAAACAGCGAAGAGAGTGAAGAAATGAAAATAATCATTGATGGAAATGCCATAGAGGCTGAAGGCCGAAAAACAATCCTTGATGTCGCTCGAGAAAACGGAATATTCATCCCTTCTCTCTGTGATCATTCGGAACTTTCTCCCTTTACGGGCTGCCGGTTGTGCCTTGTCGCAATAAAGGATCGAAAAGGCTATTCCCCCGCTTGTTCAACGCAAATCGATGACGGTATGGAAGTCCGGACGGATACTCCCGAGCTGAGAAAATTACGAGGGGAAATTATGGAGCTCATCCTCTCGGAGCATCCGAATGCCTGTCTCATCTGTGCGGAGAAGGAAAATTGTGATGATTATAAGTCAACCATAAGAAAAGTCGGTGAGGTCACAGGATGTGTTCTCTGCTCGAACAACCGGCGCTGTGAACTCCAGGATGTCGTTGATGCCATGAAGATTGAAAAAGTCAGGTTCCCTTCGGTTTACAGAGGATTTGAAGTTAAAAAAGGGGACCCTTTTTTCGATAGAAATTATAACCTGTGTATTCTGTGCGGCCGGTGTGTTCGAGTCTGTCACGAACTGAGAGGTGCGTCAGCAATTTCTTTCGTCTACAGAGGATCAGATGAAGTTATAGGGACGGTACTCGACAGGCCCCTTTTGGAATCGGGGTGTCAGTTTTGTGGAGCGTGTGTGGATGTTTGTCCAACGGGAGCTCTCTCCGAAAGAGCCCTCAAGTACGAAACTCTTCATGATGCTCAAATGAAAACGATTTGTCCTCTTTGCAGTATCGGTTGTGAGTTGGATGTTTGGCTTAATAAGGGACGCCTGTTGAGTGTGTCTCCCTCTGCGGATAGCGAGATCAATCATGGACAAGCATGTGTTAAGGGGCGTTTTCTCGTCAAAGATCTCCTCTACAGTGGGAAACGAATCCTCAAGCCGATGATTAAGAAAAATAATGAGCTCGAAGAAACAACTTGGGATGAAGCGCTGGATTTTGTTGCAGGCAAGCTAAAAAAATTCAAAAGAAGTGAAATCGCCCTTGTCGGCTCTTCTCAAGCAACGTGTGAAGATGGCTATCTTTTCCGCAAATTTGCACATGATGTTCTGCGGACAATACATTTCAATCCGAAGCCTTTGTTTTCGCCATTGAATTACCTGAATGAGGTTGCTGGGAAGAGCGATTTGACGATCCCTGTGAATTTCAAAATCAGGGAAATAGCTCAAGCTGAGACCATCGTGCTGGCGGGCAGCGATATCGTGACTTCACATCCCATCATCTGGCTTGAGGTTCTCGAAGCTGTCAAAAATGGCGCCAAACTGATCGTCATCAGTCCGGCCGAATATAAGCTCAGCCGTCATGTTTATAAATGGCTGCAGGTCATTCCGGGTGCGGAATCGCTTCTCTTCGGCTATTTGGCGAAGATATCGGCGGAAAACCTGAAGTTGCAAGCCGATCCTCAACTCGCTGGATGGGATGATTTTGAAAAACAACTGAGAACATTATCTTTGGCAAATGTCAAAGCGCATACCGGTATCGAAATAGAACAATTGGAGGAAGTAGCGGAAATTCTTTCAGAAGGAGCTCCTTCTGTCTTCCTGTTGGGGGCGGAAGCGAATTCCCAGAGTGGTCCTGCTTTGTGGAATCTGTCGCTTTTAAGCCAGGGCAGATTTATTCCGTTAGAATTGGAAAGCAACCAGAGAGGCCTTATAGCACTCGATAATTTTGCTCCGAGAAGGGGCCCGGACGTGAGAGAAATCATTTGTTCCCTCAATGAGAAAAAAGTGAAAGCGCTCTATCTTGCCGGTCCGCTTAGTCTGCCCAAAAAGACAAAACTCGAGTTGCTTATCGTCCAAGCTCCTTATACGGATCAAAATACTGAAAGAGCCGATGTCGTTTTACCATCTGTAACCTTTGCCGAGACGGAAGGAACCTCAGTCAATATCGAAGGGCGTATCCGGAAACAGAAGAAGGTTGTCGAGCCCCTCGGCGATTCCAAGCCGGATTGGTGGATTTTATGTAAGTTGGCCAAACGCCTGCGGGCTAGAGGCTTTGATTTCAAAAAATGCTCCGATATTATGAAAGAAATCAAGGCGGCCAATCCCAGTTTTTCCAAGGTTACGGATTCCGGCCTGGATAAAAACAAAGAGTTTTTTTTAGAGGAAACCGCACAGGGGAAAAAGAGTTTTATTCCGGTGAAGTTCGTTCAGCCTCAGGTTGCAGCCGGCCGAAAATCCCCGCTGAGCATGATTGTGAATTACAGTCTGGATAATTACAGGAATTTCAACTTGACTCAAGAAATCAAAGGCATGGGCCTGATCCGGAATTCACGCTACGTGCTGATGAGCTCTGAAGACGCGGAGAAAATGGATTTTTCCGATGGAGATCCTATCCAGGTCTCTGCCGGTAAAGCCAAGATGGATGGGATCCTCAAAATTTCGGAGACTGTCCCATCCGGAGTGGTAAAGGCTCAGCTTGTCTTGGGAGAAGATTCTCGGTTTTCGGTGATGTCTTTAGTGAATTGTGAGCTTAAGGATAGAGATACCAGTCCCATAATTCCGGTGAGAATTAAAAGAGGAAAGTAATGGCTAAGATACTTAGAAGAGAACGCTTGGTTCCCAATGTCCATTTGATAGAGGTGGAAGCCCCAGAAATAGCCAAAAAATGTCTTCCCGGACAATTCGTCATCTTGATGGCCGATGAGTTCGGAGAAAGAGTCCCTTTGACCATAGGCGATTGGGATGCCGAAAAGGGTTCCGTGACTTCGGTCTTTCTCGTTGTGGGGACATCCACACACAAGCTTTCAAAGTTAAATGCAGGCGATGAGATCCCTGTTTTTGTCGGCCCTTTGGGGAAGCCTTCAAAGATCGAGAAATTCGGTAAAGTCCTGCTGGCCGGCGGTTGTTTCGGCATCGCCGCGATTTATCCGATTGCCCGTGCTTTAAAACAAGCCGGGAACAAAATCATTACCGTTTTGGACGTCAAGGCAAATT
>JAFGNQ010000307.1 GCA_016926925.1 Candidatus Aminicenantota bacterium | reverse complement strand
TATCCTCTTTTTCTTCATAAATATACCGGTCGTCGGCCCAAGTCATCATCGGAGGAATTTCCGCAATGTCCATAAAGCCGAGGGCATCCATTTTGTCAACGGCATAGCTCACGGAAATGCTGCCCGGAACGACTTCCGGGGGGACCGCAATACGGTAGAGCCTGGATGGAAGATCCGGGTATCCGGCGACGCCATAGGAGGAATAGCCTTTTATTGTGAGTTTGTGATAGCCGTTGGGATCGATCTCCACTCTGTAATTCGGAAATTTCAACGTGTAGCTCTGATGAGCGAAAAGGCTCGCCCCTAAAAAAAGGCAAAGCAACAGGCATACTGCCGAAACTCTCAAAATTTCTCTCATGGCCGCCTCCTTCAAACCTAGCTTGTATTTTTATGCCATTCTACCAAAAATTCAATGCCGGATGAACATTTATTTGTATTGGTAAATATCCTCTCTTAGTTTAGTCGTATACTACTGCAAATTTACAGTTGTCTTCGTGGATAGGATTTTAAACCTGTGTCGTTGTTTTTCGTTTTCCGAGGAAATTGTCGTGAGCAGATCGGGAGGGAAGCCGGATTCTTGCCGGCGTCGACAGATTTTTATTCAGTGTCTCCCCCCGCAAACGCTGTAGGGCGAAAAGTTATTTATGGTAACACAACAAAGCACGCATCAGCGAATTCCCTACCTTGTTCAGTTGTAGGAGATCACGGCTCCATGGAATTTCACTCTGTCGCTTCCGGTGTAAAATTTGACATACAGACAGTACGTGTAACGGTAATTGTTTATGTAGGCATGGCTGATCGTTACATCTTTAAGGGTTCTGCGATTCGGAGAGGACGGAAAACCCAACGTATCCGTAGTGCATGAGGCCAGTGATTCCGTAGCTCCTGTCAGAATGTCATGCCGCACCAGAGAAAAAACCATGGAATCATCAATGCCGTCGCCGTTATCCGTGTAGGAAACTCCGAATCCCGTCACCGTCACTCCATGAGGGAGGTATACAGGAGCCATGGGCGTTACCATATTTCCACCGGTGGATTGAAAATAGAATTCCGTAGCGGTTCCCCAAAAGGTGTATGCGTAGTCGTCGGATAGATAAGGTTTAACAGCGGTTGGAGAAATCGATACATAGCTGCCGGCTTGGAGGTTCATCAACGGTTCCTGATCGGACACACTCTCTTGGTCGCCGGTAAGCACCAACGAAAACAACATCACAAAAACGAAGCAAAAAAAGCAATGTTTTTTCATAGAAACCTCCTTACTTTGTCCTGAACTATTCATAAAAACTGGCGGCACTCTCTATCTCAAGAGCTTCCAATTTTTATTGCCTCTATTTTAACCTTCCGGGCGAGCTGATCTTGCCGCATCGGTGCAGGACATTGATAAGTATTTCCCACGGTCTCCGCCAATGCTTATGTTTCCCCTAGAATAGCCATTTCTCCCTGTCAAGTCAAACTTAAAAAAACCGGAAATTTGACTCCTTATTCATTCCTTGATATTCTTCTCCCCGAATCTTCAAGGGGAGGAAGGCAAAATGAAAAAATCTATTCTTCATCCGGCCATCATTTTTTCTTTGGCCGTATTGCTTTGCACGACTTTCGGTTGTGATGGAAAAGCAAAGCGAAGTGTTGATATCAGGCTGGACCCGGCTCTAGAGGAAAGCGCTGTAACGGGTCGTCTTTTCCTGTTGTTCACCGATCGGTCCGATGTCGAACCGCGTCTTGTCATGCCCTTTCTCGGCGCGTACTATTTCAATTCTCCCCGTGGAGATGTTTCAACAAGCTATGGCCTCGACTATGCGCCTTTTTTCGGAAAGGACGTCGACGCTCTCCAGCCCGGACAGAAGGCAACCATCGGAGAAGATGTCCTGGGACACCCTTTCGCCGGCCTGAGAGATATTCCGCCAGGAGAATACTCTATCCAGGCGGTCTTTCATGTGTTCACTCAAGTGACTCCGGCCCACGGCTACACCATCTGGCTCCCCATGGACCACTGGGAAGGGCAGCAATTCCACCTCTCTCCCGGAAACCTGATCAGCGAACCGGAAAAAATTCTTATCGAAGCAGGGAAGCCGTTCTCGGTCGAGCTCACGTTGACAAAAAGGATTCCACCGATTGAACCGGAACCCGACTCCGTATATGTCAAGCGGATCAAGATCAAGAGTCAAATGCTCAGCGATTTTTGGGGCTGCGACATGTTTTTGGGCGCGCACGTCCTGCTGCCGAAAGGATACGACGAACACCCGGATGTCTCCTATCCCGTCCTCTATTATCGCGGCCATTTCTTCGAAAAGCAGCCGCTCCGTTTTCCGGATGAGGAACCGAAAAATCCGGGTGAGGGCGCCAGCCAAGCTGAAAGGGCAGCCTATCAAGCCGGAAAATACATTTGGGACGGCTGGATGGCTCCAGACACACCGCGCTTTATCGTGGTCACACTCCAGCATCCCACACCGTTTTACGATGATTCCTATGTCGTCAATTCCCCGAATCAAGGCCCATACGATGACGCCGTCCTGCACGAGCTCATAGCCCATGTTGAGGAAAATTACCGGATCATCCGCAAGTCTTATGCCAGGGTCATGACAGGCGGATCGACCGGAGGCTGGATAACCGCAGCCCAGCAGATCTACCATCCCGAATTCTTCGGCGGGGCTTGGAGTTATTGTCCCGACTGGGTCGACTACAGAAACGTCTTCGGTGCCAATCTCTATGAGGATGACAACTTGTTCCAGCCGACCGGTTTTCGCTGGTTGACACCGGAGCGCATCTCGACCCGGTCTGTCGAGGGACAGCCGCAGCTGACGGTCAGGCAGTTCTCACAATTCCTGGCCGTACTCGGGACCAGGGGCCGGTCAGGCGAATTCATCGATGCTTATAACGCCGCCTTCGGGCCTGTCGGTGAAGATGGCTATCCGGTCCAGGTGTATGACTATCTGACCGGTGCAGTAAACCACGAAATGGTCGAATACTGGCGCGATCACAATTTCGACCTGCGCTATTATCTCGAGGAGAATTGGACGAAAATCGGACCCAAGCTCGTCGGGAAGCTGCACTTTCTCTGCGGCGATATGGATAATTTTTATCTGAACCTTCCCCTGTATCTCATGGAAGAGTTTCTCGAATCGACTAAAGATCCCTATTATGGTGGTTCTTTCCGGTGGGGACGGCCAAAAGTCGGCCACACATTCAACGGCATCGGAGTGGATCCCTGGCCTTTCGCTCTCCTCAAAGAAATGGCCGATCACATCACGAAAAATGCTCCCTCGGGTGAGAACACCGAACAATGGAGATATAAATAGGAATGATGAGAACGCCTTGTGATATAATTGAGATAATGATAAAAACTCAAAAAAGATGCACGAATTCGAACGCATCCTTATCAGGAACAATAGTCCGAATCAAATAAAGCGTATGACTCTTGGCGATAAATGGTGTTTATCATTGCTTTGAGAAAGGCGTTATAGACCCGTTCAATGTCGTGGTGATCACAGTGGTTATGGTTCCGAGGTCGGGATCTTTTTTTGTCTCCGTTTCGGTCTTCGTGATGGTAAACGAATATCCAGATTTACTCCGGGTAATGGATCCCCCTTCCTCTCCTGAGGACCAGCTCGCACCGATACCCAATGTATGTGAGGCATTGTAAGGCACGCCCCGCCACTGTCCGTCCTCGAACCTTTTTATCTCGGTCCTGAGGTTCCCCTCACTGGAGGCATGAGCGGAGACGTACTGATATTCCGGCGTGTGGTGGAATTCAAAGGATCCCTCGTGGAATGAACCGCTGTAGGTGTCTGTTCTTTTCGTACTGAATTCGGAAACAATGCGGTTGATGAATTCCATTTTTTCCTCTTTGTCATTTTGACTCACATTTCCCGAGAAAGAAACGACAAGAGGCTCTTCCCCGGAATAAACAAAATCGCCGTCACTCGCATCGACATGAATGACCATCTGGATAGTGGCGTTTCCGGTCAAAGATCTCTTCAAGGAATTGTATTTTGTAATTTCGTATGTTCCGGGCTTGAGCAGAGGGTGATCAGGAGGGATGGCGGTCTCGCCAATCTTCTGGGTTTTTTTCGCTCTGCGGTGGATTCTTTGGGTAAGGTTGGCCTTGATGATCCAGACATCATCCGGCTGCTCTTCAATGGCAATAGCGGTCACTCCTGAGCACTTGTAAGGGCCGTGACCGCAGGGGGCCTTCCACTCATATTCGGATGTCACCTGGGCCCAGCCCGGTGTCCGTCCGCCCCTAAATTTCACCTCGGCTTCACCGTTTTCGTCTGTTGTCACTTCCTGCGGCTCGATTTGCCCCAGTGTTGAGGAGAGCTCGACACGTCTGTTTTCGAGGAGGACATCATCACAGTCCCTCAACTGAATTTTCAGTTTAATGAGTTCCTCTGTTTTGATTCTGCTCCTTTGGGGATACATGTCCATGTTCGGATAAACGGCATATACGGAATTTTCAGCTCTTTTTCTTCGCTGGAAGTCGTAAATTTTTTCTCCGAGAGGAATCAAACCTTCGACTGCTTTCCTGCCGGAACCATAGGGATCTTCAACATCGACAAAGACAAGAACGGTGCCCACCGATTCCTTGGTGACGGCTGTCCGCAGATCGACGGATGCGTTTATGGGATTCGTTTGGAAGACAGATCCAGAAACGATGTAATCCGAATCGTAAACAGGACCCGCCGGCGGCAGGTTTTGAGGATAGCCTTGAGAGAAGCTCTTATCATCTTCGGAATAAAGATGCCCCGAATACAAGTTATCGTAAAATTCAAAAAACGCCTGTTCCGGATCTTCTTCGCGCAACCTTTCACGAACTCCTCTTGAGATAGAAAAGAGTCCTTGCCAATCGGCCGGCGAAATCTTGGACTCGGAAGACGGAGGCGGAACATTCATTTCCAGATCGTATATGCCGATCCTTTTTAAAGGACAGTTCTGACCTTCCCTGCCCGAAACATAAATAAGTTCCGTAAGCAAAAAAAACGAAACCGCTCCGATAACAGTCACGGTTACAAAGATTTTTTGCACCCTTTCCCCCTTTCTTATTCGGATCGATGCTTTGCCGATTATAAATTCTATCAGATGAGAATGCATATTTGTAGTCCGGCTTAACCGCCGATCGGAGCCTTACTTACTAAAGCTTCGGTGCGGGTGATTGACCTCAGGAATTCGTTGTGATACTTATTCCATCACTGAAGGAGGCCGTCATGAGGATAGGCAGACAGCAGGCAGCACGAAGCGTTTTATTGATATGCATTTTTCTCCTCTTCACACAGGGGAGCCGGACCGCAGTTTCACAACCTTCTGAGGCGGCGTCCGCAGAGAATGGTCGTGCCGCATATAATGTAAAAATTCCGATGCGAGACGGCATAAAGCTATCGGCCGATATTTATTTTCCTCCCGGATCCGGCCCCTTTCCCGCGATCCTCAGCCGGACTCCCTACGACAATTCCATGTACCTCGAATACGGCCGCCTGTGGGCGAATCGCGGTTTTGCTTTCGTTGCTCAGGACTGCCGCGGCCGCTACGACTCAGAGGGCGAGTGGGAGCCTATTTTCAACGAGCCGGATGACGGAAGGGACACCCTGCAATGGATCGTCTCCCAAAAGTGGTCGAACGGAAAAGTGGGGATGATTGGAGGCTCGTATGGAGGCTGGGTTCAGTGGCTGGCCGCCCCGGATGCCGGGGATGCATTGACCGCGATGGTTCCCATGGTCGCTCCGCCGAATCCATTCCTCAACGTGCCCTACACGAATGGAGCGCTGACGTTCGGAATGGGAAACTGGGCCTTGCTGATGGACGGCCGCACAAACCAATTGTTCGGCAAAGCTCTCACCGGTTATGATTATGTGGCCGAAGTGCACAATGTGGATAAAAACGTCTGGCGGGTTCCTGTCGTCGATTTCGATGAATTTTCAGGCCGCCGGATTCCATGGTGGAAGGAATGGGTGCTTCACGATACCTACGACGACTATTGGAAGCGCCTGGGTTATCAGGATAAATTTGACCGCATTTCGGCCCCGGCACTGAACGTAACCGGCTGGTACGACGTCCAGCTCATCGGTCCCGTGATGAACTATTCTGGGATGATTGCAAACGGGAAAACCCCCGAATCTCGAAAACAAAAGCTGTTGATCGGTCCCTGGGGACATGCAGTCAATCAAAAGCTCGAAGTGCGAGATTTCGGGTCGGATGCCGTCATCAACCTTGACAGTGTGGTTCTCCGCTGGTTCGACTACTGGCTCAAGGGAATAGACACAGGGATCTTAGACGAAGCGCCGATCCGCCTGTTTGTTATGGGAGCCAACCGGTGGCAGAACGAGTGGGAGTGGCCGTTGGCCAGAACCGAGTGGACAAAGTACTACCTGCACAGTCGAGGAAAAGCCCGGAGCCTTGGCGGAGACGGCCGGTTGAGTATCTCTCTGCCGGAAACAGAGCCGGCCGATACCTACGACTACGATCCGGCCGACCCCGTTCTGAACAAGGCTTCCGAGACATTCGCCGGCATGGGGAGCGAAAGCCTGGTTTTTCCGGGCGATCTACGGGATATGCATCGACGGCAGGATGTTCTCGTTTACGAAACGCCGCCTCTCGAAGAAGATGTGGAAATTATCGGCCCGGTGACATTGGAACTCCACGCATCTTCATCCGCACGGGATACGGACTGGGTAGCCCGGCTCTCCGATGTATTCCCCGATGGGACTGCCTGGGCCCTATGCGGAACCATCCTGCGGGCCCGCTTCCGGGAGTCATTGGAGAATCCGACTCTTCTCGAGCCGGGAAAAATCTACACATACATTCTCGAGTTCTGGCCCACTGCCAACCATTTCTTTAAGGGACATCGCATCCGGCTGGATATCACCAGCAGCGCTTTTCCCACCTTCGACCGGAATCTCAACACCGGCGAACACAACGGCACAAGCACGCAAATGCAGGTGGCGCACCAGACCGTTTATCACACAAAAGATTATCCTTCACATCTGGTTCTGCCTGTTATCCCCGAAAAATGACAGGCAGGTTACAAAAAAAGTATTCATATTTCGATTTTTACCGGCTTCACTATCAACGTGTCAGGGCTGCAATCTGCCTAATGAATTCGCCTAAATCACGTTTCATTGCGAGCTGTGCCGATTGGTCCGTATAGATGGCATGCCCGCCGCTGTAAGCCCGCGCTGTGACACGCCGCCTGAGTTCGGGCTCGAGCTGGCCGGCAATGTAGGCGTTTCCGGCATAGCTGCAAACCAAGTCGAAGGTGCCGCTGGCCATGAACACTTTCAGCGCGGGATTTGCCGTCATAGCCTTGCGAAGGGGCTGTTCCGCAGTTCTCTTTTTTTCAGCGTCGCGTTCATCACCGGGCTTTGTCTCTTTTTGTTCTCCTTCACGGGACGAACGGGCGCGCTCAACAGGATTCCAGTTCCATTTCACAGACATCCAGTCACCGCGCGGTTTGTCAGGCGGCGGATAACCGCCCCCGAAAGGGCCTTGATAGAGAAGGTCACACTCATACTGCAGCTCGTGCCGCAAATAGCGGATTACCGAAACATCGTCGATGATGTTCTTCAAACTGGGATCTTTCGTGGGATCGTACTGCTTCTCTTCAGGGTCAAGCGGGCCCGTAAGGCGGCTGTCGTACAGCCCGATCACCAAATTCCGATCCTGCAGGAGCTGCCTCGAGAATCGACTCGTGTCGATTCTGAGCGTTTTCGGATCTATGAGACCGGGGTCGAGCCCGGTGAACGAAGCCAATTGAGAGACGATACCCTGTCTCTGTAAATCGCTCAAGCTGTCGCTGTCGGCTAGCGCCGGCACATACTCCGTCTCCGCCCACTTCTCGGCTTTTTGCAGCGTCGCCTGCAGGTCTTTCTGCAGTTCCGGCGCGAGCTTATTGTGGACAAAGGCGGCAGCCGTGTAGGTCGGAATCATAAGGGCTGTCCGCAGATCCTTACTCAAGTTTCCCAAAGGAAGGCCGGCACTGATAAGAATCACACCGGCGACGTCGATATTGCGGCGCTGCAGTACCTCTGCCACTCCAGCCGCTCGCCGCACTCCAAAACTCTCACCGCCCACAAAGAGGGGCGCATCCCAGGTCTCGAACCGGTTCCTGTAGACCCGGATGAATTCCCCGACCGACTCCGCATCGCCCTGTGTCTGGTAGAACTCCGGTCCGTATTCGACCTTTGTAGGCCGGCTGTATCCCGTACCGACCGGATCTATAAACACCAGGTCCGTGAACTCGAGCCAGGTGCCCTGATTGTCGACAGGAGGAGCGCCCGGCCGGACCAGCCTGGGACCGAATCCCAGGAGGTGCACAAGCGACGAACTGGAGCCGGGTCCACCGTTCCAGAGAAAGGTCAGCGGCCGAAGTC
>JAFGNQ010000306.1 GCA_016926925.1 Candidatus Aminicenantota bacterium | reverse complement strand
GTCCTGCAATCCGGCTATAGGAGGTTTGGCCAAAGGCCATCTCGTCCGAGAAATCGACTCCCTGGGCGGCATGATGGGGCTCCTGGCTGATGAAACGGGCATCCACTTCCGTCTCCTGAACAGAAGCCGCGGAGGTGCTGTACAGGCTCCCCGTGCACAATCCGACAAGGCTCTCTACCGCCTTATAATGAAACACCGGCTCGAACACGTCCCAAATCTCTCTCTTTATCAGGGGATCGTGGCCAAGATCTTATCCCGCGAGAATAAAGCTCTTGGTGTAGAAATGCTTGACGGTTCCAGGCTCTACGCCAGGGCTGTCATCCTAACCCCCGGGACATTCCTCAATGGAGTGATCCACATCGGTCTCCACAATTACCCAGCAGGCAGGGCCAATGAACCCCCTGCTCACCATTTAAGCGAAGACTTGAAAACCCTCGGTTTGAAACGGTTCCGCCTCAAAACAGGAACACCAATGCGCGTCCACAAAGAGACCATCGATTGGAGTCGATTCCAGCCGCAACCCGGCGACGCTGCCCCGGTTCCGTTTTCTTTCCGCACACGCAAACCGCTCGCCAACAAAATTGTCTGCCATTTCGGTTATACAAACGCAAAAACCCATGACCTCATCATGAAAAGCTTGGATCGATCTCCCCTCTACAGCGGAAAAATCACGGGAATCGGACCTCGCTACTGTCCCTCGATCGAAGATAAGGTCGTCAAATTCCCCGACCATAAGCGGCACCAATTTTTTCTCGAGCCCGAAGGATTGGACACGGCCGAGGTTTACGTCAACGGAATTTCCTCCAGCCTGCCCTTCGAAACGCAAAAAGAGATTCTGAAAACGATTCCCGGATTGGATCAGGCGCAAATTCTCCGGCCCGCCTACGGGATCGAATATGATGCCGTGATGCCCACCCAGCTCCATCCGACTCTCGAGACGCAGCCGACAGCCAACCTCTACCTCGCAGGACAGATCAACGGGACATCGGGCTATGAAGAAGCGGCGGCCCAGGGTCTCATGGCGGGAATCAACGCCGCTTTGAAAATCAAGGGACAAAATCCCTTCATTCTCGGGCGGGACGAAGCTTATATCGGGGTTTTGATCGACGATTTGATCTCGAAAGGCGTTGAAGAGCCCTACCGGCTCTTTACTTCCCGAGCTGAATATCGGCTTCAACTGAGGATCGACAACGCAGACCGCAGATTGATGCCCTACGCTTACGAAATGGGCTTGATCTCTGAAAGCGATTTCAGGGAGTTCCTCCGGAAACAAGAGCGGATCCGAGCAGCCCTACGGATTCTCGATTCCGAAACCGTCACGACCGAAAACGGTGAGACCCTCAGTTGTAAGGATCTGTTAAAAAAACCTGATAAGACATTCATTAATGTGCTAGAATATAGGCAATTTCCTGACCCGTTGACAGAGGAAGAGATACGGCACATCGAATCCGAGGTCAAATATGAAGGATACCTGAAGAAACAGGCGAAAGAGATCGACCGCATGCATAAAATCGACCGGGAACGGATCCCGGAGGAAATCGACTTTCAACAAATTCCCGGATTGACTCGAGAGGCGAGAGAAAAATTAAAGCAACACCGTCCTCAAACGCTTGGAGACGCAAAGCGCATTCCGGGGATGACTCCGGCTGCCATCACGAATCTTCACATTCACCTCAAAATCAGAGCCAGATCAACCACTCGCAGGAGTGTGATAACAGACTCCAAAGAAAGAAAAAAAAGTTGAGACGATTCAAGTCCGCTTTCCGCACGCGTATTCCGGGCATCAGAGCAACTGTTCCACGTGGAACATCAGGGAAGACATGAGCAAAATCATTGCCGTCGCCAACCAAAAAGGAGGCGTAGGAAAAACAACCACGGCCATCAACCTTGCCGCCTCTCTCGCCCTGAAAAATCGCCGTGTCCTAATCATTGATTTCGATCCTCAAGGCATGGCCACTGCAGGCCTTGGTAAAAAAAAGGAGACGGACAAGGGAATCTACCCTTCGTTGATGAACGGCCTCTACTTGATGGATTATGTCCTCCCTACGGAGCTGGATAACCTCTACCTCTGCCCTTGTTCGCCGGAATTGTCCGGGTTCGAAGTCGAGATCCACACCCAACCGAGCAGAGAACTGCGGCTGCGGAACGCACTCGATAAAATCCGCAGACTCTTTCACTTCATCTTGATCGATTGCCCTCCATCCCTAGGATTTCTGACTATCAATGCTTTAACCGCCGCAGACTCGGTACTGATTCCAATCCAGACGGAATTCTTTTGCATGGAAGGGATTCCGGACCTGTTTCGAACCTTGGACGAAGTCAGGACGCATCTCAATCCCAATCTCAAGATCGAAGGTATCATTCTGACTATGGCCGACGACCGGACAAACCTCACCAAACAGGTGTCCGATGAAATCCGCCAATCTTTGAAGGATATCGTTTACGAGGTGGTCATTCCCCGTACGGTGAGGCTAGCCGAAGCTCCCAGTTTTGGTAAGCCCGCCCTGATTTATGACATCAAGTCCAAAGGGGCCCAGTGCTACCTCAATCTCGCCGAGGAGTTTCTCAAAAGATGACAAAAAAGGCTTTAGGAAAAGGCTTGAAAGCATTTTTACCCGAAGAATACGGGATCCTCAAGGAAGAACGGTTTCTGGAGCTTGACATCGATCAGCTCAAGCCGAATCCCAAGCAGCCCCGAAAGCGGCATAATCCCGAATCGCTGGATGAGTTGGCGCAGTCCATCCGGGAGACCGGCGTGCTCCAGCCTGTCGTGGCCGTTCAAGAAGAAGGCGCCTACAAAATTATCGTCGGTGAAAGGCGCTGGCGGGCGGCCAAAAAAGCCGGGCTGCAGAAAATCCCGGTCATCATCCGTACGCTCAACGTAGAGCAGCAGCACGAAGCCTCCCTTGTCGAAAACCTCCAGAGGGACGATCTCAACCCTCTGGAGATCGCTCTGGCTTACCAGAGAATGATTCAAGAGTTCGGGTGTACGCAGCAGAACGTTGCCGAAAAGGTAGGCAAGGACCGCACTTCCGTAGCCAATTACCTTCGTCTTCTCAAACTCCCCCAGGAAATCCAGGATTTTATAGCTGAAGGGAAGCTCACCATGGGCCATGCCAGAGCCTTGCTTTCGATCGATAATCCGAGACTCCAAAAAAGCATGGCGCAAAATATCATCGCCAAAAATATCTCCGTACGAGAAGTGGAAAAATGGGTCCGGAAATTCCAGAATTCCGCAGAAGAGCCTCAAAGACAACCTATGAATCCCGATCTCTTGGTTCTTCAAGAAGAGCTTCTCAAGCTGCTGAGTACCAAAGTGGCCATCTCGGGCGACCAAAATAAGGGAGTCCTGAAAATATACTACTACACACTGGATGACTTGAACCGCATCTATGAACAAATCAAAGGAGGGACCTTATGAAAGAACGCAAAAGAGAATTCGATGAAACAAAGATTACAGGTTTCTTCGACAAAGATACGGAAATAAACGGAGACCTCAAATTCCAAGGATCATTCCGCATCGATGGCCATTTCAAAGGGAATATCGATTCCGAGTCCATGCTCATCATCGGTGAAAACGGGAAAGTGGAAGCCGATATCAAAATCGGTTTTATCATCATCGACGGAGAAGTCAAAGGAAATATTCAGGCAACCGATAAAGCCGAGATCCACTCCAAAGGACGCGTTTTCGGGACGATCATAACGCCTAAACTTGTCATCGAAGAAGGCGCTTATCTGGAAGCCAACTGCCAGACTACGGACAAGCTCCCTGCACCAATGCCTGAAACTCCCCTACCTGAAGAGAACATGAAGGACACAGGGTCCGAGCTTTGAAGCAAGCGATAGGGGTTATTCCCGCACGCTACGAATCCCAGCGATTTCCAGGGAAACCTCTCGCTCAAATTCAGGGCAAACCTATGATTCAATGGGTTTACGAGGGGGCAAAGCAGGCCTCCCGTCTTCAAAATATCATCATCGCAACCGACGACGACCGCATCCTGCAAACCTGTACGGCATTCGGAGCCGAGGTTTGGAAAACGTCTCCTCATCATCATTCGGGAACCGACCGCGTCGCAGAGGTAGCCAAAGCCGTCTCCTCTCCGATCATCATCAACATCCAGGGCGATGAGCCTCTGATTCAAGGAGAGATGCTCGACCGTCTGGTCGAAGCCCTCCAAGACGAAACTCCACCCATGGCGACTCTTGCCGTCAAGGTCAAGGACCTCGCTCTTCAGAGCAATCCCAACATCGTTAAAGTCGTCGTTGATGAGGAGGGATTGGCCCTCTATTTTTCACGCTCCGCGCTTCCCTTCGACGCTTCCGATTATTTTCTGCAGCATATCGGTATCTACGGTTATCACAGAAACTTTTTGCTCGATTTCAGCAAATGGCCGATATCCCGGCTCGAAAAAGAAGAGCGGCTCGAACAGCTTCGCGTTTTGGAGAGGGGACACCAAATAAAAATTATCCTCACTCCACATTTGACCTTGAGTGTGGATACGCCAGAAGATATAATCAAGGTTGAAGAATTCATAATGAAAGGACATCATGGCTAAATTCATATTTGTCACGGGAGGCGTTCTCTCTGCCTTGGGAAAAGGGATTGCATCCGCATCCATCGGGATGCTCCTCGAGAGCCATGGTTACAAGATTACCATCCAAAAATTTGATCCTTATTTGAATGTAGATCCGGGCACCATGAATCCCTTTCAGCACGGGGAAGTCTACGTGACCGACGACGGGGCGGAAACCGACCTGGATTTAGGACACTATGAGCGCTTCACCTCCACCCGGACATCACAGGCGCATAATTGGACAGCCGGCCGGATCTATGACCTGATTCTCAAAAAGGAGCGCCGAGGGCTTTTTCTGGGTAAAACGGTTCAGGTCATTCCTCACGTGACGGATGAGATCAAAAAGGCCTTTCTGGCCGCATCGAACAACAACGACATCGTGATTTCGGAAATCGGAGGAACAGTGGGCGATATCGAAGGGCTCCCATTCCTGGAAGCCACCCGTCAGATGCGGTTATCCATGGGCTTGACCGATATCCTTTTCGTCCATTTGACTCTGGTTCCCTTCATGAAGACCTCAGGCGAGCTCAAGACCAAACCGACGCAGCACAGCGTGAAAGAGCTGCGGGCAATCGGTATTCAACCCGACATTCTTCTCTGCCGGACGGACAGGCCTTTGAGCAAGGAGCTAAAGGCCAAGATCGCACTCTTCACGAACGTCCCTTTAGAGGCCGTCATCACGGCCAAGGACGTAGATAATATTTACGAAATCCCCTTGATGTTCGCCCGGGAAAAGCTCGACACCATCATTCTCGATCGTCTGGATTTGGACGCGAAACAGAGGCGGTTGGCTCGATGGAAAAAAATGGTGGAACGGATGAACACCCCCAAGGATGAGGTCAACATTGCGCTCGTAGGAAAATACGCCGGCCTCCAGGATTCCTACTTGAGCCTCAAAGAAGCCCTTGTCCATGCCGCCACCCACCACCATCTCAAAGTGAATATCTCTTGGATTGAAGCCGAGGACATGGAGACCAATGAGGCCCAGGATATTTTGGGCAATGCGGATGGAATTCTGGTTCCCGGAGGATTCGGCGTTCGCGGCATCGAAGGCAAAATCAAGGCGGTCACTTATGCCCGAACCCAAAAGGTGCCTTATTTCGGTATTTGCCTGGGGATGCAGTGCGCAACGATCGAGTATGCCCGGAACATCGCCAAACTCAAGGACGCCAACAGCACGGAATTCGATACAGGGACACCCCACAAAATCTTTTTCAAATGGCGGGAATTGAAAGGAGTTCAGGACCTGGGTGGAACCATGAGACTCGGTCAGTATCTGTGCCACCTGCAAAAGGATTCCTTTGCTGAGAGCGCCTATAAGAAAGCATCCGTCTATGAGCGGCACCGCCACCGCTTTGAGTTCAACCCTGCCTATGAGGACATCCTCACCCGGGCCGGCCTCATAATTTCGGGAAAAAATCCGGATCATGATCTTGTGGAAATCGTAGAAATCAAGGACCACCCCTGGTTTCTCGGATGCCAGTTCCACCCGGAATTCAAATCCAAGCCTTTGGAACCCCACCCCATCTTCAAAGCCTTCATCGGAGCAAGTTATGCCTACCGCCGTCAAAGAGATTGAAATCACGCCTCAAGTCAAGCTTGGAGG
>JAFGNQ010000305.1 GCA_016926925.1 Candidatus Aminicenantota bacterium | reverse complement strand
GAAATCAAGAATCCTTTAACCCCTATTCAACTTTCAGCCGAAAGGATCATAAAGAACCTCCAAAAAAACGGAAAAGATATGAACAAGGTGATTAAGGAAGGCGCCAACACTATCGTGCAGGAGGCGGGAACAATAAAATCTCTCGTAGATGAATTTTCTTCTTTTGCCCGACTTCCGAGCGTAAAGCCGCAACCCGCCAATATCCATGAACTCATAGAGCATACTATCTCTCTCTTTGAGGGAATATTCTCGGATATCGAATTTGAAACTCAGTTCTTCCCCGAGATGCCGTCTCCCATACAGCTGGACCCGGAGCAGATGAAACGCGTTTTTATCAACCTCTTCGACAATGCTATCGACGCAATGAATAAAAAGGGAAAGATTCGTGTGGAGACATCATTCGACAAGCAGCACCAGAGTGTCCGGATCGAAATCGCCGACACCGGGCCGGGAATTTCTCTCGAGGATAAAGAAAAGTTGTTCCTTCCTCATTTCTCGACAAAATCGAAGGGATCGGGGCTTGGATTAGCTATTGTGAATCAAGTTATCAACGAACACGACGGCTCCATCGACGTTGAAAATAACAAACCTTTCGGAGCAAAATTTATCATTACGATTCCAGCATGATGAAAGACAAAATACTCGTTATCGATGATGAAGCCGGTATCAGGTCCTCCTTGAAAGGGATCCTCGAGGACGAAGGCTACGAAGTCAAGGCCACGGCTACCGGAGAAAAAGGCCTCGGTTTGATGAAGGAAGACAACTTCGACCTGGTGTTTCTCGACATCCTTCTTCCTGAAATGAACGGGATCGAAGTTCTGGAAAAAATTACATCAGCGGAAGAGGAAACTCAAGTGGTCATCATCACGGCGCATGGATCGATCGACTTGGCAGTAAAGGCTACCAAGATGGGAGCCTTCGATTTTCTGGAAAAGCCTCTTACATTGGAGAAAGTCGTGCTCTGTGCTAAAAACGCGATGAAGCAGAAAAAACTGGAAGAGGAAAACATCCAGTTTCGAGAGAGGATGCGGGCAAAATACCGGTTCATCGGAAAGAGCGTCCCCAGCCAAAAAATCAGGGAAGAAGTTAGAAGTGCAGCGCCGACAAACGGGCGCGTCCTTATTTACGGAGAGAACGGAACGGGTAAAGAGCTCGTCGCCCGGTTGATTCACCAGGAGAGTCCGAGAAAGAACAAGCGGTTTATTCAAATCAATTGTGCAGCGATACCCGAGGACCTGATCGAGCCTGAGCTTTTTGGATATGTCAAAGGAGCTCTTCCGAATGCGGATAAAGACAAAAAAGGGAAGTTGCTCCTATCGGATGGAGGCACGCTATTTCTGGATGAAGTATGCGAGCTCAGCCTGAAAGTGCAGGCGAAACTGGTGCGCGTCATCGAAGAACAAAAATTCGAACCCATCGGTTCCTCCGAATCCATCAGGATCGACACCCGGATGATTGCCGCTACGGATAAACTCATGAAAGACCTCATTGCAAGGAAAAAATTCCGGGAAGATCTGTACTTCAAGTTGAATGTCATTCCCATGCACATCCCACCTTTGCGCGAGAGAAAGGAAGACATTCCTTCGCTGATAGATTATTTCCTGAATTATTTTGCATTGGAGTCAGGAAAAAAGAAAAAAACCATGAGTAAAGAAGCCATGGAAGCATTTGTCAACTATTCCTGGCCCGGCAATGTCAGCGAGATCATCAACGTGATCGAGAGGTTTGTCATCATGATCAAAGACGATACCATCAAATCCTCTCACCTTTCACTCCTTGTCGAGCCCATGGAATCCCAGTTTATTCCGGGATTGAGTGAGATCAATTCCCTGGAAAAAGCCACCGAACAGTTTGAGAGAGAATACATCCACCGTATCCTCGTGCTCAACAAATGGAACCTATCCAAAACCGCTTCTGAGCTCAAAATCGAGAGGCGGAAGCTCGATAAAAAGATCGTCAGCCTCGGCATCACCTTCCTCGGCTGATCTCAACGGAGAAGGAAAGAGCATGGAAGCACAAATTCTCGAGATTCTAACCGCAATAAGAGATTTTATTTGGGGCCTTCCCCTTCTCGTTCTGCTCGTCGGAACCGGGATCTTTCTCACAATTCGGTTGCGCGGCCTTCAAGTGCGAGGCCTCTTTCACTCGCTCTACCTTGCCTTCATAAAACGCAAGGAAGATGATCAAGCGAAGGGAGACATATCTCATTTTCAAGCATTGATGACCGCCCTGGCAGCAACGGTAGGGACTGGAAACATCGCAGGGGTGGCCACAGCCATCGTCGCCGGAGGACCGGGAGCGCTCTTCTGGATGTGGATCACCGGACTGTTCGGCATGGCCACAAAATATTCCGAAGCCGTTCTCGCTATAAAATACAGAGAGACCGACAAATTCGGAACCATGAGCGGTGGGCCTATGTACTACATTTCAAAGGGTCTGGGACAAAAATGGCTTGGAGTTCTTTTCGCCATTTTCGCCTCGATTGCCGCCTTTGGGATCGGAAATATGGTCCAGTCCAATTCCGTGGCCGAGGCTGTCAAAACATCGTTCGGGATCCCCAATTGGGTCACGGGAATCCTGCTCGCCGCTTTTACCGCCATGGTCGTTCTTGGAGGGATCAAAAGCATCGGCCGGGTAACCGAGGTTCTTGTTCCCTTCATGATTGTCATTTATTTTGCCGGCGCCCTCATCATATTGATCCTGAAAATATCCGCCATCCCCGCTGTCTTCGCCCTGATATTCCGGCATGCCTTCACCCCCACGGCTGCGCTGGGCGGATTCCTCGGCGCCACATTACGAGAGGCGATGCGCGAGGGAGTGGCTCGCGGAGTGTTTTCGAACGAGTCGGGACTCGGATCAGCCCCGATTGCAGCGGCTGCAGCCAAAACACCGAATCCTGTCAAGCAGGCTCTCGTCTCAATGACACAGACTTTTATCGACACGATCGTTGTCTGCACTATGACGGGATTGGTGCTTCTGACCAGCGGCCTCTGGACTACAGGCGTGACCGGAGCAGAATTAACCACACTTGCATTCGACGAAGCTCTTCCCGGTGGTGGAGGCAGGATCATTGTCTCCCTGGGTCTCATATTTTTTGCCTATTCCACCATACTGGGTTGGTGTTATTATGGGGAAAAATCCATCGAGTATCTGTTTCGAGAAGGGGCGGTGAAGATTTACCGCGTTGTGTTTGTCATTTTTGTAGCCGTGGGGACTATGCTGAAGCTCCAGACAGTCTGGACTCTGGCCGATATCATGAACGGAATGATGGCTTTCCCCAACCTGGTAGGATTGTTGGGCCTCAGTGCCGTCATCGTTGCCGAAACAAAAAAGTACTACAAACGGGATTAGAACTTCAGTTTTTTCCCTCCCATAAAGCCGCATATTTCATCCTCATACTCCCGGGATAAGAGGCGTCTACCATGACGGAATTCGGAGGCAATATTCCCTGGAAGAGGGATTTCTATTTGCAATTTACTGTTGGGTAAATATATGTTATCGTTTAGGACGAACTGGAAAAGGGAAAAACAATGAAAGTTCAATCTCAGAGAATCGTAATCAGTTCGGCCCGCAAATTCATCAACATGGGGGCTCTCTCCAGGCTGTGGAATCTCGTGAAGAAATTCCATGCTGCAGATGTAGCTTCTCTGATGAACCACCTCATTTCCAGAGAGCGGCTGATTCTCTTCAATACCCTGTACGATCAAGAGCGCGAGATGGCTGCAGAAGTGATGAGCGAGCTTGATCCCGAGGATGCGGCTCATATCATCAAAGAACTGCCTCTCGATCAAATTGTCGACCTCATGCACATGGCTGAAGCAGACGATGTTGCTTCTATCATCGATCTGCTGCCCGAGGAAATGAAGGCATCCGTACTCGAGTTGATGGCGGAAAAGCCAACCGAAGAGGTTATGGAGCTTCTTCACTATGAGGAAGAAACCGCCGGTCGAATCATGTCGACGAATTTTTACGCCCTGAACGAGACAACCAATGTCTCGGATACCATCACCGCCATGCAGCTTGAAGGCGATGTGGAATTGGCATTCTATCTTTACGTCGTGGATGATGAGGGGCATCTCAAGGGTGTCGTCTCCTTGCGACAGCTTCTTTTCGCACGACCGAACACAGCCTTGAAGGCCATCATGACCAAAGAGGTCATCAGTGTCAGAACAGACACAGACCAGGAAGAAGTGGCCAGAAACGTCGCCGATTACAATCTCGTAGCCATCCCAGTCGTGGATGCAGACAGCAAGCTCGTCGGAGTGGTCACTGTAGATGACGTTATCGACGTTATCGATCAGGAAGCCACCGAAGACATCTATAAAATGGTGTCCTTGGACACTACGGACAGAATCCAGGACAGCCCCTTCACGTCGATCAAAAAAAGGCTGCCGTTCCTTCTGCTGAGCCTTTTAACGGCTTCCCTGTCCCCATTTGTCGTCAGTCATTTCAAGGGATCCATCCAACAAGCTGTTTCTCTGGCGGTATTCATGCCTCTGGTCGCTGCCTTGGGCGGCATAGCCGGAAACCAGACAATCGCCATCATCGTGCGTGAGATCGCCATCGGTCAAACCGAGTGGATCTCTGCCAGAAAGGCTCTTTTCAAAGAAATTTTGGTCGGCATCGGAAACGGCCTTATTATAGGTCTCATCTTATCTTCAGCCTCATATCTTATTTTGAAGAATCCCTACATCGGCCTCGTTTTGGGTTTGGCCGTATTCGTCAATATGTTCATTGCCGCCCTTCTCGGGACCATAATTCCTTTGTTTTTGAAATTGATCAAACTGGACCCGGCGCTGGGTTCGGTGAACCTTCTGACCATGTGCACGGATTCCATAGGTTTTCTGGTCTTTTTGGGACTGGGAACTGTATTTCTGAAATACATCGCTTGACGTGGTCATGGCCCGCAAACAATCCGAAGCATTCGTATTAAGATCATTCGATATCGGCGAGCAGGACAAAATTATCGTTCTATTCTCACGAGATACGGGCGTATTCAAAGGCATTGCCAAGGGGGCTCGCAAATTCGGAAATCGTTTCGGAAGCAGTTTGGAACCGATGTCCCTGGTTAAAGTCTACTACTATGAGAAAGAGGGAAAGGACTTGGTTACAGTGAGCAACTGTGACTTGACCGAATCCTTCTTTGAAATCCAGAAAGACCTGGAAACATCGGTCACATGCTGCTATTTCGCAGAACTCATCGAAGAATTCTTTCCCTCACAGTCAAAGGATGACACGCTTTTTCGGCTGCTCCAGGCTACGCTTCAATCACTTAGAGCACACGCCGACCTGAATTTCGTGAGTGCCTATTTCGAAGCCTGGTTTTTAAAGCTTTGCGGCATCCTCCCGGATTTCAAGAGGTGCCGAAAATGCAGGGAGGTCATAACGACGTCGAGTTGGCTGTCACATAGAAAAGACGGTATCTACTGCAAGCGCTGCCTCTCCCAAGGAAAAGATGAAGTTCAACATACTTTCAGCATGTTCCTCGATTGGACAAAGAAAAATCCGCCTCCCGGGAAAAATGAGCGACCCTTCGCTGAACAGGAAATCGAGATGTTCCGCAACACCATGAAAAAAATTCTGATTTATCATCTGGAGAAAGAACCCAAATCTCTATCCTTTCTCACCGGAACCAAGAACAAAGGAACCCAAATATCAAAAAACAAGAAGGCCGATCTCGGAGAACAAAGGGAAACGGCCGGAAACAATATCAAAAGGAGAGAAACTTATGAAACCTAAAAGTATTTTGACAATCATCGGCCTCATAGTGGGATGCACTCTCTTTGTCGTCGCCGAGGAAGGAATGTGGATGCCCCATCAAATGAAAGACCTCAACCTGAAGGTCAAAGGCTTAAAAATGAATCCGGAAGATCTGTACAAGGAGGATGGCACAGGCCTGATGAGTGCTGTCGTCTATCTCGGGGGTGGGACCGGGGAATTTGTCAGCTCAGAGGGGCTGATCCTCACAAATCATCATGTCGCTTTCGGAGCACTGCAGCGCGCCGCCACCGAAAAGATGGATTATATCAAAAATGGATTCATCGCCTGGACAAAAGGAGAAGAAATCCCGGCGAAAGGATACATCGCCGACGTTCTCCTGGGTTATGAAGAGGTCACGGATAAAATTCTGGCTGCCGTCAATCCCTCCATGACATACCGGCAAAAGTATGACGCCATCGACAAAACCAAAAAAAAGCTCATCGCAGATGCCGAAAATGCGGGAAAAGATATTCGAGCCGACATTGCAAACATGTACAGCGGAAATTCGTACTATCTATTCCGGTTCAAACGCATCAAAGATGTGCGCCTCGTATATGCCCCGCCTCAGGATTTGGGCAATTTCGGAGGGGACATCGACAACTGGATGTGGCCCCGACACACCTGTGACTTCACCTTTTTGAGAGCCTATGTGTCCGAGGACAATTCCGGCATCGACTACAACGAAAAAAACGTGCCCTACAATCCGAAGTCCGTTATCAAGGTCTCCCCGGATGGATTTCAAAAAGGAGAATTTTCTTTTGTCATGGGCTACCCGGGCCGGACTTACAGGAACAACACATTGTCCGAATTCAACCTCGACATGAAAAACATGGAAGAAAGTATGGCGCTCTTCGAAGATATCATCCGTTTCTTCGAGGAGGCCGGCAAAAATAACAGAGAAATCCAAATCAAGTATGCCAGTATAATCAAGGGTCTTAACAATGTCCTGAAGAACTACCAGGGCAAACTCGAAGGTATAAAAAAGATCGATCTGATGGGCATCAAAAAAACTCAAGAGGAAGAATTCATGCACTGGGTGAGGCAGAGTCCGGAACGAAAAGCCAAATATGAAAGCGCTCTCACGGAGATCGACGAATTCATGAAAAAATACAGGATACATTACTTCAAGAACAACTTGCTCGGACAAATCGTGAGTCCGTACACGAGTTCCTCTCTCCTTTCTCAAGCTTACACGATTTACAGGACGGTTAAAGAGAGGCAGAAGCCCGACATGGAAAGAGATCCGGACTATCAGGAACGAAACCTCTCTTTGATCAAGATGAGAATTCAGCTGGCTGAGCGCGGATATCATTTGGATACAGACCGCTCGTTTTTCAAGCATCAACTCAAGAGGCTATCCGCAAATCCTGCGGAACTCATTCCTTCAGCCTTGAAAGATCTTCTCGGGCAAAAATCGGAACAGGCGATCGACGATTTTGTAAATAAGCTCTATGACCACACCAGCCTGGCGGATTCCGACAAAAGGCTGGAACTCGTTGACTTAAACCTGGAAAAACTCATGAGCCTCAAAGATCCGTTCATTCAATTGGCGGCGAATCTTGAAACAGAAATGGAAATATTGAGGGAAGAAGAAAAAGCCCTCGGCCAAGAACTGTTGGATTTGAAAAAGGTCTATCTCGAAGCGCTCCTCAAACAAAACAAGGGGCGAATCGCACCCGATGCCAACTCCACTATCCGGTTCACCTACGGCTTCATCAATGGATACAATCCCCGGGATGCGGTTACTTATCTGCCGCAGACGACTCTCAAGGGCGTTATCGAGAAAGATACGGGAGAATTCCCGTTTCATGTGCCGGAAAAGCTGAAAACAATCTATAAAGAAAGAGATTTCGGCCGTTTTGCCGATCCCATCCTTAAAGACATTCCCGCCTGCTTTTTGAACACGACCAGCGTGACCGGAGGGAATTCCGGCTCTCCGACGTTGAATGCCCGGGGAGAACAGATCGGGATTATCTTCGACATGACCTACGAAAGCGTCACAGCCGATTATTACGAAATTCCGGAACTGCAGCGTTCGATCAGCGTCGACATTCGCTACATCCTCTTCATCGCGGAAAAATTTTCCGGAGCCAATCACATCCTCAATGAGCTGGGATTCTGAAAATCGAGGAATGAAAATGGGGAGGCATTTCATGCGAATAAAATCTTTGATTCTTTTCACGCTTTTTGTTTGTCTTTTTTTAGCGGTTCCGGATCCAGCCATGAGTTTTGAGGGGAAGACCCCCACAATCAAGGAAATACTCGATCTCAAATATCCCGGATCTCCGAAAATATCGCCGGACGGCAAGTACGTCCTCTTCACTGACCAGGAAACCGATTGGGAAGGTAATGAATACACGACTCAAATCTGGCTCGTCGAGATATCCAGCGGTGATCTCAGACAGATGACGTATGCCAAAAAATCGAGTCACAGCCCGGAGTGGTCACCCGACGGAATGCAGATCACATTTCTCTCCTCCCGGGAGGAGAAACCACAGGTTTACATCATGTCGGCCATTGGCGGCGAAGCCCGAAGGCTCACAAACTCCCCGACAGGAGTGAATGGGTACCAATGGTCCCCCGATGGGAAACACATTGCCTTCACTGCAGCCGACGAAGAGAGCGAAAGACAGAAGGCTATCGAAAAAAAATTCGGCAAGTTTGAGATTGTGGACCTGGAATTCTCGATGAGCCGTCTCTGGGTTCTCGACCTCGCAACAAAACAATCTGAGAAAATAGTCGATAGAGAAAACCTCCATGTGGGATCGATGGATTGGTCCCCGGATGGGACCATGATCGCCTTCAGCGCCACTCCGGATCCAAGAGCCGAATCCTGGTCCAAATCCGATATTTATATCGTCAATGTGACAGATAAAGAAATCCGATCACTGGTCAATCAACCCGGCAGTGATGCCAATCCTCTCTGGTCACCCGATGGAAAAACCATTGCCTACAATTCCAGCTATGGGAAAGAGGAATGGTTCTTGAATGACGGCATCTGCACGATCCCTGTAGAAGGCGGTGAAATCAGGGCTCTGACAAAAGATTTCGATGAGAATGCAGCTCTTCTCGCTTGGAAAAACAATGTGATCTTTTTCACGGCCTTCCAGGGCATGTCCCGCCACCTTTTTAAAATCGATCTGACTAACAAGGAAATCGCACCTATCACCGAGGGCGATGGATTGATTCTGTGGGAATGCTCTTTTACCAAGCATGGCTCCCGAATGGCCTTCGTCTCATTGGATGCCCTGCATTTTCAAGAGCTTTATCATTCGGAAACGGATCACTTCCAGCCAAAAAAGTTGACACATTATTCGGATCAGATGGCAGAGTGGTCGCTAAGTGTCAAAGAGAAAATCAAATGGAAAAGCAAGGATGGGGCCGAGGTAACGGGTGTCCTCATCAAGCCGGCGGACTTCAACCCCGAGAAAAAATACCCGCTGCTCGTGATCATTCATGGAGGCCCTTCCTCCATCTCTATGCCTCAGTATTTAGACAGGATGAACAGGTACTATCCTATCGAACAATGGGTGGCCAAGGGCGCGGTGATTCTTGAACCCAATTACCGTGGAAGCACCGGTTTCGGCGAGGATTTTCGGAAGCTGAATTATCGCAACCTCGGAGTCGGAGACTACTGGGATGTCATCTCGGGTGTGGATTACCTTGTGTCACAGGGATTTGTGGATAACAACCTTTTAGGTGCCATGGGCTGGAGTCAGGGCGGATATATATCAGCTTTTATCACCACTTTCAGCGACAGGTTCAAAGCAGTAAGCGTTGGAGCGGGAATTTCTGATTGGGTAACATATTACGTCAACACGGACATTCATCCCTTCACACGCGTCTATCTCGGGGCTACACCCTGGGAGGATGAAGAAGTCTACAGAAAGACAAGCCCCATGACTTATATCAACAACGCCAAGACGCCCACCCTCATCCAGCACGGCGAGTTCGACCTGCGCGTTCCGATTCCGAACGCTTTCAAACTCTATCAAGGATTGCAGGACAAAGGAGTCCCCGTGAAATTCGTCATCTACAAAGGATTCGGACACGGCATCACCAAGCCCAGGGAGAATCTGGCCGTGCTCACGCATAATTTCCAGTGGTTTAACAAGTACATCTGGGGAGAGGAACCGCCCGAAGAGGAACTCGAGATAAAGGAAGAAAAAGAGAAGAAATAGCGGAATGCTTCAGTCCAGGAGATGCGTTTTCGAAACCATCCCCATATCTGTGAAGCTTATTGTGGCAAGATCGTGCGGGTTGAGTCACAGTCGGTTGAATCGCACAGTGGTTGGTGGGGGGGGGGATCTCCGACGAATACAGAGACAAGGAATCGCTCTCAAACCTTCATTGAATGTGAAATCATCACGGAAAAAGATACCTGCCTGCTGTGTCTTCTCTCAATCGATGAGTTCCAGTGCTCTTTCCAGCAGCTCATCGCGCCCTTCAAGAACTCCTCCTACTGTCCTTTCACAAGGAACCGTTGGTTGTATGCCGATAAGGTGATGCTGCGAGCCGTCATGCTTGAGCACCTTCATTCCCGTCCAGGCAATCGTGTAACCGCCGGGAAGCGAAAAGGGATTGACGTTGCCGTTGGCTCCGGCAGTCGGCTGTCCGACGATTTCTCCGAGTTTGTAATACTCAATGAAGCTCAGGAATGATTCGGCATAGCTGATCGCCCTGCCGTCGGTGATGAACACGACTTTCCCTTCGATGTGCGGTTCTTTTGCCATGAGATTCCAGCCCATCTTTTGATAGCCGGCGACCCTTTCCCCGTCGGGATAGAAGATCTGAGGTATCTGCATCCAGGCATTGGAGGTATCGTTCTCTTTCAGCAGATGGCAGATAATCTCGTGATTGCCTTTCGGGTACCCTCTCATATCGCAAATGATCCCCTTGGCTCGTGCCAGCGTGTCGATATAAGCGTTGATGTCAACCCATGGAGCTCTGTCCAGATCGATATAATAGATACCCTTATGGAGTTCTCGGATGGGAGCATGTTTCTGTTCTACGACAGTGCCCTTGAAACGGCGCTCGACTTCGAATTCCAGATTCTCCTGACCCCTCTTAACGACAAGCCCGGCGAGGCTGCCCTCTTTTCCGTATCCGAACTGAAGACAGGACTTGTACCTCTTCCACTGCGGAGAACCCGAAAAGAGAGTCTCGGCATTGATCAAGACTTGCTCAGCATCCGTGCCGTCGATGGCCTTGATGATGTCCCCTCTGCGAAAATGCCGGGGGTCCTGAGAAACCGTCACCACGAGCCGCTTCTCGATCCACTCCACCCGGATCGGCAATCCCGCAAGATCCATCCGTGACTTGTGCATGACATTTCCATGCCCGTCTTTAAGGCCGGCCACCAAACGGCTCAGAGTCTCGAAGAACGCCTCTTCGTCCATATCCGACAATGCCGCATCCAGTGCGCGCGTCAATTCCGCATCCCAATCCCCACCAATCACATCGAAATAAGGGTAAAAATGCTGGAAGACATTCCAGGCTATGATGACATCCCCCAGGCGAACATCTTCGCGGTTTGCAGTGAGACGGCTGGTCTCATAACTCTTCAGTTCGGAAACCAGCGCATCCAAGGCCGCTCTTTCTTCAGATCCCAGCGTTCTCGTTCCATCCCCAGGAAGTGCGAGCGGAATCGTGCAGGAAAGCCCTCCATCCAATTCCTTAAGGATGCACTCACCGATTTTCGGGTATTCTTCAAAAAGCTTTCCACTGAACTTGACGGAACCGCTTTCAAGAAGAAGACAATTCGGCCCCTCGGGGGAATCTTGCTCTTGGATATGGTATTTATAGCCGGGACTCTGTGCTCCCCAATATGAAGGTTTTTGCCCGGCTGTGTCTTCTTCAAACCCGGAATTCCGGATGTCCAGAGGTTCCCAGTCACCGCCCTCTCCCTTTGCCCACAACCGGAATCCGTCCCACCAAGATTGACCGTTCCCGCTCAGGATGCCGCCGAAAAAAACCGTCAGGGCATCTGAATCCACTTTGCCTGAAATCTCATATTCACGCCAATCCGAAGATTGAATCGGTCTGTCATCCATGTTATCGAAGAAGCCCCTCTTATTGTTTTCTCTGTCCACTCTCAGCCAAAGCTGGGCCTGATTGCCGATCCCTAGAACGTTCGTCTTCACGTACGCCTTGAGCCTGAAGTCTTTTCCCCTGATATTCCGGGCATCAATGCCCTGGGCTAGGACCCCGGCTCCCATGCCCGACCACAGAATGTTCTCTGTGTTGATCCGTACGCTCATGTAAGGAGAATTGCCCCGGCCGAATCCCAGTCCCCTATGCTGCCAGGCCACCACTTTGTAATTCGAGGAATCCTCAGGCCTGGGAACCTTCGAGCTGCCGGCAGCTTCTCCGGTACGATAAATTGCGGCTGTCGGCGCCAGGGGGGAAAACAGCTCTTCGAGAGCAGCTTTGAGCTCCAGGGCATTTTTCACGTCCTTGACCTTCTCCGAGCCATAGATTGCGAAGGCATCCCAATCGATTCGACTGGACTCGTCACTCGGATGGAAATACCGCACATAGCCGAAGAGTTTGGCAAAGGCTCGAAGATTCGAAATCACCCGGCTTTCCTCGCCCGTATTTTTCTGACAGCCGGGCACAAAAAGCGAAAGGATTGCCGCCAAACCCAAAACTCTCCAGAGAGCTGCTCTATTCTGCATGTCCTACACCTCCTTTATAAAAAAAATGGACAGACTTTTTTTTT
>JAFGNQ010000304.1 GCA_016926925.1 Candidatus Aminicenantota bacterium | reverse complement strand
TCTCGTACTTTTCATGTAGGCGAGCTGGCTGAAGATGACGATCGTCCCGATGATGAGTGCGGCCGAGATTGTGAATTGTACGATGACCAGAACGCTCCGAAACTGGGAGCCCCCGCTTCCCGCCTTGAACAATCCTTTCAGAACGCGCACCGGTTGAAAGGCGGAAAGGAAAAAGGCCGGATAGCTGCCGGCGCAGAATCCGACGAACACGGCCAACCCGACCAGGCTCAGGATCAGCCATGGATTTTCCGCGTACGGAATGCGCAACTCCATGCCGGACACGGATCGAAAGAGAGGCAGGGCCAGCTCGACGAGAAAGAGGGCGATAACGAGGGAGATGATGCTGTAAAACAAGGATTCTGCCAGGAACTGCCAGATGATTTTCTTCCTGTCGGCGCCCAGGACTTTCCGCATCCCCACTTCCTGGGCACGGTTGGCCGAGCGGGCTGTGGAAAGGTTCATGAAGTTGATACAGGCAATAGCCAGGATAAAGACTGCGACTGCAACAAAAATGTAGACATAGACGATGCTGCTGTTGGCGCCGATCTCCTGCATCAGGTTTGAATACAGATGAATCCGGGTGAGAGGCTGGAGGGATACGATCAATTCCCCGTTGGCATATTTTAAGAGAGTGCCGACTTTTTTCTGAATCATATCCGGAAATTTTCGCTCGAGCTGCTTGGAGTCGAATTCCTCTTGGAGAAGGATGTAGGTGTAGTTGTTGAGCGAGATCCATTGCTGCATATCCTTTTTGTTTTCCTGAGCATAAGTCTCGAACGAACAGAGCATATCGAAAATGAAATGAGAATTGTTTGGGATATTCCGTGACACACCCGTAACCGTAAAATCATACTGGTCATTTACGTTCAAAACTTTCCCGATGGGATCTTCCGCTCCGAAATATTTCCGCGCCATATCCTCGCTGATGACTATGGAAAAAGCGGTTTTCAGCGCAGTTTGCGGATCTCCCTTGATGAGCGGAAAAGTGAATACATCGAAAACGGAATTGTCGGCAAAAAAGAGACGATCTTCATAGAATTGGTTTTCCAGGTACCGGACAGGCACCCTTCCCAGGCTGCGAAACCTGACGGCATCGAGAACATCAGGGTAATTCTGGACCATGTATTCGCCCATGGGAATGCTGGACTTGGGCAGTCTGAGGTAGTCCCCGGCGATCTTCAAATCCGAACGAAGGCGAAATATTCTGTCGGCATTTACATTGTACTTGTCGTAACTCAATTCATGGAATACGTACATCGTAATCAATATGCAGCATGCAAGGCCTATGGCCAGGCCCACAATGTTGATGAAAGAGTAAGCTTTGTGCTTTCTCAAGTTGACGAGAGCGATTTTCAAGTAGTTTTTTAACATGACCAACTCCTCCTCCAAAAAATGCAATAAATATGCCATATCGCATGATTTGGATTTTTCATCCCCATTTAACGTACGTCGATTTTTATGTGAAGCGCCGCATGCGAGGAATATGGGGAAAATATCGCTTCCGGCAACTTTTTCGAATCCAGCTAAGGGGAGAGTCCTTCAGGCTCTCTGTTTTTTTTTGGATGGATTTCCAATTGAGTGTTCGCAGATGTAACAGTCCGTGTTCGATTATGTACAATTGAAAATGTCCTTATCGTCAGGTTTCAAGAATAGAATTCGGAGCCCGGCTGGGAAAAGATTCTGTTATTGAACAATCGTGCATAAATTTCGCGCTAATTTCCGGACAGCCAGGGCTTTCAATTTGTAATGCTTGAATATTCACAGTGATTGGGATATTCTGCCTCTTATAACAGCATAAAAAAAGCAATGGAGGAATTGAGATGAAAAAAATCGCTTTGTTCTGTCTTTTCGGCCTTCTTCTTTTCAGCCTAATGTCTTCGCTCGGCTTCAGTCAAAATATCTCGGATATCATGGAGAAGATGATCGAAGCCCAGGGTGGAAGAAAAGTCCTCGAGGGAATCAAGGACACGACGATCTCGGGCACTTTGGAGATAACCCAGATGGGCTTGAGCGGGACTATGACCATGTACCAAAAAGAACCGAACAAGTCCCGTCAGGATATCGAAGTGATGGGAATGGTCATAACAAGCGCTTTCGACGGAGAGACAGCTTGGGCGCTCAATCCCCAGACAGGGGCGTCGGAGGAACTTCCGGAAGATGCGGCCGCAGAGGCTAAACGGGGTGCTCTCGGCAACGCGGTCCTTCTCACTCCAGAAAAGTTCGGAGTGACGTACGCCTTCAAGGCAAAAGAGAATGTCGACGGCAAGGATTGTCTTGTCGTGATGCAAACATTTGCGGATGGCCACGAAGCGGCGATATACCTCGATGCCAAAACCTATCTTACGCATAAAACAAAACAGATGGCCATGAACCAGATGGGAGTGGAAGTAGAACAGGAGATGGTCTTTTCCGATTATAAAAAGGTCGACGGGGCCGTATTCCCTTTTTCCGTGACGATTATTCAGGATGGTGAAGAATTCGGCACCATGACGGCAACCGATGTGAAGATCAATTCCGGCCTCGAGGATTCCTTTTTCCAGATGGAATAGCGAAAAGCCCGATTATCATTCGTACCGGAGAGATTTCACGGGGTTGGCCAATGCGGATTTGATGGCATGGTAGCTGACTGTGAGCAAAGCGATAAGAAATGCCGATCCCGCAGCCAACACGAAAATGCGGATATCAATCGAAGCCCGGTAAGCGAAATTCCGGAGCCAGCGGTGCATCACATAGTAAGCTATCGGCCAGGCCAGGACATTGGCCAGCAGGATCCATTTGGTGAATTCCGACGAGAGCATCACGACGAGATTGGCTTCGGATGCTCCTAGGACCTTTCGGATTCCGATCTCTTTTGTCCGTTTTTGCGCCGTATGCGCGGCCAGACCGAACAATCCCAAGCATGCAATAAATATGGCTATAATGGAGAAGGTGCGGATGATCTTTGCCGTTTGCTCCTCGGCTCTGTAAAGCCTGTCGATGTCGGCGTCCAAATAGGAATATGCAAAAGGATATTCGGGGATGAATTGGGTCCACGTTTTTTCAATTGCTGCCAGGGTCTGCCGCACTCTCTGAGATCGGATTTTTATGGCCATGGAATAAAACAATTCGGGATAATGCACCATGGCCATCGGCTCGATTTCTTCATGGAAAGACGAGATATGGTGGTCTCGGACGACGCCGATGATCGTTCCTTCCAGGCCGTAATATCCGGTCTTCAATGCCTTTCCCAAGGCATCTTCAGGGGATGAATATCCCATTGCGCCGACCGCTGTTTCGTTGATGATCATCGCTTCTTTTGAATCCGTGGAATATTCCGGGGAGAAATTCCTGCCGGCAACCAGACCTATTCCGAAATTGTCGATAAAATCGTAGTCCACGGCATTCAATTGCAGATTGAAACTGAAGCCGGCCTCTTTTCCCCTGGGAAAAGCGCTGGTGATCAGGACGTTGTCTGCGATGGGAGGTTTGAGACAGGCCGTGGCGCCGATCACATCTTCGTATTTCATGAGTTCATGTTTTATGCTTTCATAGTGCTTTTGACTCGACTCGTCGTAAAAGGGGATGACGATCGTATGTTCTTTATCAAAGCCCAAATGGGCTGTCCTCATATAATGCAGCTGGCTGTTGATTATGAGGGTACAAATGATGAGCAGGATGGAGACAAAGAACTGACTGACAACCAGTCCTTTCTTGAAAATCATCTGAGCCGTTGAGCTCCTGTCCGTTTCTTTCTGGTTTTTTATAGTTTTTACCGGCTGATGCCTGGATAGAAATATTGCGGGATAGAGACTCGATGCGGCCCCGACAATGATGGCGATGAGAACAAAAGCCGCTACGAACGGTAAATTTTCGCTCAAGTTATAGAGGACAGGTTTGCCCACCAGGGCAGCAAAGGAGGGAATCAAAATCTCTACGAGCAGAAGGGACAGACAGAGGGCGATCATCGTCAAAAATATGGATTCGCCCACGAACTGCCTTATGAGCTGCCGCCCTTCGGCTCCCAGGACTTTTCTCATGCCGACTTCCTTGGCTCGTCTGGCCGACTGAGAAGTTGCGAGATTCATGTAATTGAAACAGGCGATGACCAGGATGAGAAAGGCGATGGTGGAGAGCATAATGAGATTGGAGACAAAATTGTTCTGTTTGATCTCGTCTTCGAGGTGGGAATAAAGATAAATGCTCCGCAGCCGCTGTAGAAAAATTTTCCACGTAACTCCCGGTCTTTTCCCGGAGTGCTCGGTAATGACGTCTTCCACTTTGTGTGAAAATTCTTCGATGTTTAGGGTCTTTGGAAGTACGGCATAGGTGTATAAACTCGTGATTCCGGTCCAGAGATTCAGCCAGGTGCCGAAGTTTTTCTCGTTTTTTGCCAAAAAGGAGACTATGAAGTCAAAATGAAAGTGCGAGTTCGAGGGGACGTCTTCGATGACGCCCGTTATTTGAAAGCTTTGTTCTCTGTCGATTCGGATACTTTTGCCGATAGGATCTTCTTTGCCGAAATACTTTTCCGCTGCCCTGGCGGTCAGCACGAGAGAATCGGGACTGTTCAAAAGTTGTGCGGATTGGCTTTTAAGAACCCTGAAAGGAAAGACTTTGAAAAACTCGGGATCGGCGAAAATGACATTGTCCTCGAAAATGTGTTTGTCCTCATACTCGAAAAGCATGTCACTCTGGAAATAGATCCGGGTGATGTATTCGAACTCCGAGTACTCGGCTTTAAGTGCCGGGCCGACCGGAGCAGGAGTGGCGGCACTATGGGATGTTCCCGTTGAGCCGGTGACTTCTGTGGCAATGCGGTAGATCCGATCCGAGTCGGGGTAGAAGCTGTCATAGCCGGATTCGTGCTTCACGTAAAGAAGAATGAGCAGGCAGCACGTCATTCCCAGGGTGAAGCCCGAGATGGTGATGATCGAATACAGCTTTTGTCTTCTGATATTCCGGATCGCAACTTTAAGATAATTTTTTAGCATGGTTCTACCCTCAGACAAGGAGAAATTGTCCTGCCTCGATGTTTTCGAGGGATGGGCTTGTTTTGTTCACGCACTCCATCTTCTCGTTTTCCATTGCCCTTTATACTCCCGGCGTATCGACAGGTGCACTTCCCTTCCTACGAAACATGATCGGGATATGTTTATCCGTGGGGACTCCGATTTGGATCAGCTGCCAGTCTTTTTCGTGTTCTTTGATGACATGCCTTATGACGGCCACTTTGTCATCTTCCATGTCTTGATAGTTGTGCCACTCGATGATCTCGACCCGGTAGCGCAGCGTTCTTTTCTTGCCGTTGATCTTGACGTCGATGTCGATGTTTTGCTCAGCCTCGAGCGTCGGTATTTGAAGTACGACTTCTCTCATTGTAACCTCCTTAGCCGAATCGAATAAATATACTCATATATGTCATATTTCTGTTCATTCATAGCGAAGGGCCTCCACCGGATTAGCCAAAGCGGCTTTTATGGCTTGATAGCTGACCGTAAGAACAGCAACAACGAAAGCCAAAACTCCGGAATACAGAAAAATCAGCAGGCTGATGTCGACCCTGTATGCGAATCCTTCAAGCCATTTTTTCATCACAAAGTAGGCGGCGGGCCAAGCTATGACATTGCCGATCAGCACCCATTTCGTGAATTCTTTCGAAAGCAGAGCCGTTAAACCCGGGACAGAAGCCCCCAGTATTTTGCGAATCCCGATTTCTTTGGTCCGTTGCTCGGCCATAAAGGAAGCCAAACCGAAAAGCCCGAGGCAGGAGATAAAGATCGCCAAACCGGCAAAATAGCGGAATAACCGGCCCATGCGTCTTTCGTTCCCGTAAATGCGTTCATAGTCTTCATCAATGAAGTGGTACTCAAAAGGGTAATCCGGCGCGAATTTGGCCCAAATTTTTTCGATGTGCTCGATTGTCGCCGGCGTATTCATCCCGCTAATTCTGGCCATGGCATACCTGTATAATGCCGGATAATATATGAGAATGAGAGGTTCGATCTCGTAAGAGAAGGGCATATAATGATAATTTTTGACAATCCCGATGATTTCACCCTGGCCTCCTCCCAGCGAAATGGGTGTGCCGAGGGGTGATTCGAGCCCCATCTGCTTGACCGCCTCTTCATTGATTATGTAATTGGATTCATCCGTGCTGAATTCATCGGAAAAGTTTCTTCCCTGAATCAAAGGAATTTTCATCGTAGCTAAGTAGTCCGGGTCGACGATACTGATATTGAAATTGATATTTTGATCGGCGGTCTGGCCCTCCCATTTGGCTTCCGAGGAATATCTGTTGAAAGAGGGGATTTGGAACGTCCGTGTTACGTTCATAACATTCGGATTTTGAAGCATTTCATTCTTTATGGAATCGATATTGGAGTTTATCTCTTCGTTCATGGGTATGTAGACCAGGTTGTCACGATTGAAACCCAGGTCTTTTGTCTGGATGTATTGGAGCTGTGAATGGATGATAGCGGTACTGATGATCAGCAAGATGGAGAGCGAAAATTGAAAAACGACAAGCACTTTCCGGAAGGTGGGACTGGTACTTTTCGCTCCGGTTTGCATGGAGCTTTTCAGGACTTTCACAGGAAGAAAGGACGAGAGGAACAGGGCAGGATAGCTGCCCGCTAGCAATCCTGTAAACAAAGCAATACCGAGCAGGCCGGATAACATGAGCGTATTGGCTGCAACATCCAGACCTAGATTTTTTCCGGAAATCTGGTTGAAGAGAGGCATTGAGGCTTCAACAATAACGAGCGCCAATCCAAAGGCGATGAGTGAAATAAGCAGAGATTCCCCCAAAAATTGACGGATAATCTGACTTCTTCGCGCCCCGATGACCTTGCGCAATCCGACCTCTCGTGCTCTTTTTGCGGAGCGGGCTGTAGAAAGGCTCATAAAATTGATACCGGCTATCAACAGAACAAAGAAGGCGATGATGGAAAAAACGATGATGTATTTCATGGTTCCCAGCTGACCGCCTAGGGTGTACAACCTGATATCTTTGAGGGGCTGCAGTTTTAAATCCGAATCCAACCCGGGATCGTGCTTCTTGATAAGGCCGATGATCTTTTCCCCGACCTGCTCCAGGGGAGCGTTTTTCTCAAGAAGAACATAGATCTGGCAGTTGTGGGAGTGCCAATTGCCGACCTCATATCCTACGGTATTCAGGTAGGAATAGGGAACGAGGAAGTCAAAATGAAGAGTGGAATTGTCCGGGACATCCCGAACCACGCCCGTTACTTTCATTTGATCCGATCCGTCTACGGTCAAAACTTTCCCGATGGGGTCATCCTTGCCGAAGTATTTTTCTGCAGTACTTTGAGTGAGCACAACCGAGTAAGGGTCTGCAAAGGAACTCTGAGGGTTTCCTTTCATAAACGGGAAAGAGAAGATGTCGAAAAAGGCAGGGTCTACCCAAAGGACGCCGTGCTCGTTGAATATTTTTTCATCGTATTTAACTGCGAAATCCCCATCCAACACCCTGATGCCTAAGCGTATTTCGGGGACCGTTCTTTGTAGCTCCGGCCCTACAGGTTGAGGAAGGTTGCTGAACGGGGTCGTTCCTCCCGCATGCCGGTTGATTTGGTAAGCCCGATAAATAGAATCCTTGTTTTCGTGGAAGCGGTTGAAGCTCAGCTCGTGCTGAACCCAGATCAGAATGAGGATGCAGCAGGCCATCCCGATGGCAAGCCCGACGATGTTTATGGCGGAGTAGCCTTTGTATTTGATGATGTTTCGAAAAGCGATTTTCATGTAGTTTTTAATCATAGCCTACCCAAACAAACTTTAATTCTTGGAACGGGAAGTGTTCCGTTTTCCGGATACTGCAATTCCTGTGCCATTTTATTTGCCGATGCTCAGCGGGAGGCCGCAGGCGACCGGATCAAGGGAGATCGGCTTTGTTATCTGGGGTAATGATGGCCCGGATTGTGATTTCGGCTGTCTGAGAGTTGACTTCTGTCAAATCGTGGTGTGCGGTAGGGAAACACTTAGTGTGCGGGAGTGAACAGTCCGGATTATTTTATGTAGCCTAAGGCCTTCAACTGTTCTTGGAGTGATTCATCCATCTCCGCTTTTTTGGTTGTGACATCGGTTTTCTGTCTGTAGATCCCAGTCAATAGACTGAGCAATCTTCGAGCCAGTTCCGGGTTTTTTGGGGCCAGGTTCACCAGCTCTCCCGGGTCGTGCGCCAAATCATAGACTTCCAATTTTTGGAATTTGGGAGGAGGGTAGTGAAAGAAGGCGATGTCTTCGGGCAAATAATTTTCATTGACGATGAGCTTGAACTTTCCCTGATTGATCGCGATTTTCTTCGGGATATGCTCCGGAAAAGCCTGGTCGAGATCACTGATGAAAATCCGGTCTTCTCTGTCTTCCTTTTTTTCCGAAAGAAGGCTGTAAAGGCTCTTCCCGTCCAGATATCTGTTCGAATAATCAATATTCAACGCGTCCAGGATTGTAGGCATGACATCCACAAGACTGACGATTTCATTGGTCTTTTCACCTGCATATTCCGATTCGAAGGACTTGATGATCAAGGGGATTCGGATTGTTTCGTTGTAGAGACTGTGTTTATGCACCCATGATTTGTGTTCGTAGAATTCTTCTCCGTGATCGGATGTGAGAACGATCATGGTTTTGTCATAAAGTCCCAGAGTCTTCAGCTTGGCGAGAATAGGTTTGATCAAGGCTTCGTCCGTGTATCTGATCCCTCCGTCATAGAGACCGATGAAGTTGTCACGGACTTTCTCGGATACCGGCATATACCTGTTTTCATGATAAAAGCGCAGTTGCTTCATATCGGCCTTTTTCAACTCTGCGTCTTCCTCGAGGAACATCTCGTTGTAAGGGGGAGGCGATTGATAGGGATTGTGGATTTGATAAGTATGCACGAAAAGAAAGAAATTTCTGTCCTGGTTGCGGTCGATGAAGTCGACGGCTGCCTCCGAAGCGATCC
>JAFGNQ010000303.1 GCA_016926925.1 Candidatus Aminicenantota bacterium | reverse complement strand
GGTCGCTCTGACCATAAACCACGAAAACATCCCCAAAGACAATATCCCGGAGACATGTAAATTATTGACAGATCAGACCGGGCTTCCCGCCTTCGACATTTTGACCCAGGGGGCAGAAGGCTTATTGGATGTACTCGTACCGCTTATCCGAGACCATGAAAGAAAAACCGGCAAATAGAGAAGTCAGGCTATCACTTTGATCTCCAAAAGAACTCCGGAAACAAAGAATCCCAATGAAGCTTCTCTCCGTTCTCTTCAAGTCTTGGAAAAGCTGGAGGTCGGACCGGTTCAGGTGAAGCGCCGGCAAATACAATCTCCTTACACTGTCACCCAAAAAAGCGGTATTTCAGCCTTTAATCTGACTTACCATTTTGAAGAGGATGTCCTTGATCCCTCCGACCCAATATCCGTCAACCTCGCTAGCATGATCATGGCTCAGGTAGCAATCAACTACGGCCTTTTTTTTGAGGAAATCGTCTTTCATGACACGCTGGATGCCGTGGACCAGAGGTTCATAAAGGATATGATGATCAACACTGCTCGAGAAATTTATGTCGTAAAGTTTTTAGGACCAAACCCCTTTCTCATCGGAGATGCGGCTGCATTGCCGCTCGAAAAAAAAGATACGTACCTTCAAGCACGGCTTCTCTTTCCCAGGAAAACATCTGATTTCCCATCCGCCGATAAAATAAGCCGATCGCAGCCCTGGTCAACCGATAAGAACAGACATGCCGTCCTGTCAAGCGGGGGCAAAGACAGCCTCTTGAGTTTCGGACTGCTCAAAGAAATAGGAAAGAACGTCCACCCCATATTTATTAACGAATCAGGGCGTCATTGGTATACGGCCTTGAACGGCTACCGTTACAGTGCAGCCAATTATCCTGAAACTTCCAAAGTCTGGACCAATGCAGATAGGCTGTTCGCCTGGATGCTGCGGCGTTTCCCCTTCGTGCGTCAGGATTTCGCCCAAATTCGTTCGGATGATTATCCCATCCGCCTCTGGACTGTGGCTGTCTTCCTATTCGGGGCTTTACCTCTGCTCAAAAAGAGAGGGATCGGGAGGCTCGTTATCGGAGACGAATACGACTCGACAAACAGAACCTCCTACAAAGGCATCACTCACTACAACGGTCTGTATGATCAAAGCAGGTATTTTGACAGGGCTATGACCCGTTATTTTTTCAAGAAAGGCTGGGAGGTCAGTCAATTTTCTATACTCCGACCTTTATCCGAGCTCCTCATAGAGAAAACCTTGTATGAGAGGTATCCCATTCTTCAGAGTAATCAAGTCTCCTGCCACGCCGCTCACATCGAAGAAAACAGGGTTTATCCCTGCGGCAAGTGTGAAAAATGCCGTCGCATCGTTGGGATGCTGAAAGCACTGGACGGCGACCCAACGAACTGTGGATACACAAAAGCCCAAATTCAATATTGCCTTCGGGAGCTTTTAGTAAAAGGCGTCCATCAGGAAAGCGCGGGAGCTCAGCACCTGTTCTATCTACTTGAAGAAAAAGGGCTCTTCGAAAAAGGACCGAAAGGATCAGGATCTCATCCCCGGCCGGAGATCACAAAAATTCGTTTCGATCCGAAAAAATCACCGTTTGCGACCACTCCGACCGATCTCCGAAAGCCCCTTTTCGAAATATATCTGACGCATGCCGCAGGGGCTGCAAAACGAATCGCCGGCCTTTGGACGGATTTCAACCCGCTGGAAGACCCGGCATTAGTCTCCCCGTTTCTTCCCGAAGATCCTCAGAATCTCAACAACGAGAGCAGCGAAGAGACCTTCACTCAAGAGTGTTAGAGAAAAAAAATGAGAATTAAAAACATTGAAGTCTGGCCCGTTTCCATGCGTTTGAGCGAACCCTACACCATTGCTTACGAAACGGTTGAATCCGCAACCAATGTATTCTTGCGAATCGATACGGATCAAAACATCATAGGCTACGGATGTGCCGCACCGGACCTGCAGGTCACAGGAGAAACACCGGAGAGCGTGATAAAAGTACTCAAGGAAACGGCCTTTCCCGCCATCAAAGGATCGGATCCTTTGCGGACGGCTATGATTCTCGAACGCCTGGCTCCCCTTTTGGCGACTCAATCATCGGCACTTGCAGCCATCGATATGGCCCTCCACGACATTTTAGGGAAGTACTGCAACCTGCCTATATGGAAGCTCTTGGGAGGATTCAGGGATCGTATCCGGACCAGTGTGACCATAGGCATACTGTCCGAGGCGGAGACAGCAGCCAGGGCAATAGACTGGGTAGCGAAAGGTTTCAAATCTTTAAAGATCAAAGGCGGTAAAGATGTTGCGTCCGATGTCGCACGCCTTTTTAAAGTCCGGGAGGCAGTCGGTCCGAATATCGAACTGCGATTCGACGCCAACCAGGGCTTCACTCTGGACGAAGCCGTCAGTTTTGTCGATAAAACAAAGAGCGTCAAAATCGAACTGATCGAACAACCTACTCCCAAAGGTCAACCCGATCTGCTGGGCAGGGTAACGGAAAGTGTCATCATCCCTGTCATGGCCGATGAAAGCTTGATAACATTGCGCGATGCTTTCCGTCTTGCCAGAAGAGAGCTGGTCGACATGGTCAACATCAAGTTGATGAAAGTCGGAGGAATCGATGTCGCCCTGCAAATCAATGCGGTCGCCCGCTCTGCCGGTCTGGAAGCCATGGTGGGCTGCATGGATGAGTCCGGATTGAGTATCGCAGCCGGGCTGCACTTTGCACTCGCACGCGCAAATGTTCATTATGCAGATCTCGACGGTCATCTGGACCTGATTGATGACCCTTGCCGGGAAGCAGTTATCATCCGAGAAGGGATCCTTTATCCAACCGATCGACCGGGGCTCGGATTCGACTTCCCGGGATAAAGGATACCCGGTCTCGACCAATAAAAGGATTCAATCCTCTTCCGTAGAAACACGGACAGGATTCCCGTAACCAGAGTTGAGGCTCGCGGCAGCTCACCACTGAGATTCTTTCGTTAAGAGAGATTATCAGATGGTCTTTTCAGGATTTGGAGCCTTGGCCATAAAAATCAAGCTGACAAAAAAGAAAATCAAGCCGGCCGACATAAACATAAAAGGGAACCCGCGGATATCGGATATCCAGCCGAAAAAGACGGACCCGATTCCCATGCCGATGTCAAAAAAAGTCATGTAAAGGCTCAGCGCGAGTCCTTTGTTCTCCCTGCCGAAAAGATCGATCATGTAGGTGCTTAAGGCAGGGAAAATGAGGCCCTGCCCCAGTCCGCCTATGAACCCCGCCAGCGTATACATCCACAAACTCTGGACTTGAGCAATAAAGAACATGTTCAGACTGATAAGGATAACAGCAGGGAATAGAACCGTCTTTCGTCCGTATTTGTCTGATAGGCCGCCGAAAAATATCCGGGTCATGATGGCCGCTGCCGAAAAAGAGACAAAAAAGGGACCGACCCGGTCCAGCAGAATGGACTTTCCGAAAAGTGCGATGAAATTTATGACGGACCCTCTCACTCCACCATGGACGATGGGCAGTGTCGCAATGAGACACATTGAGATGAAGGTCAAATTTTGTGACAATTTAGGCTTTAAAGTAAAGCGGGCATTGTTGGGCGTGATCACTTCTTTAGTTACAAGGATACAGAGAAACGCGATCAGTATGAATACAAAACTGGCGTTAAAGAGCCCGTTATATCCGAAATGCCGGACAATCTCTTCTCCAAGCAAAGGCCCTAAGGCAACAGCTACAAGCCCGGCCACACCGATAATACCCATGGACCGGGCCAGTCTGTGGACGGGAGCCATATCCGAACATATAGTCATGACGGCGGTCATGCTCACGCCCCAACCTATTCCTGAAAGAGCCCTCAGCAATATCGGAAAAAAACCCGCATCCTGGATGAAATGATAAAACGGCAAAACCATAATCAGCAAAACCATCCCTACCAATGAGATCCTTTTTCTTCCTTTGATATCGAGCAAACGGCCGAAAAAAGGGCGTATGAGGATGGCCATGATGCTGTGAATTCCCATAATCAAGCCGATTCTGCTTTTAGATGCTTGGAATTGCTCCAAGAAAAGCGGGAAAATGAAAAACAGGGTGATGCTCATGAAAAGGAATTGCCAGCCTAAAAGGGCTATGATGAATTGTTTGCTCCAAATGCTTTCTTTTCTTTTCATTTCAGTGAATGCGAATGATGCAAGTGAATCAATTTTGTGTGAAGTTTCTAGTCTACAAAAAAAGGAATCTCGAGGCAAAGTAAAAATGACATAACACAAACAATTCTTGAAAAAGAGCAGCAGAAAAGCTGACGAGGGATGTTAAAACTGTTCTGAGAGGAGGGGTGCTGGCTGTTTTTTGTTATGGGGAAAATAAGCAAAAAGGGGATAATGAAGGAGGGTATTTTTAAGCCCTACCCAGCCAGCCCAATAGGACTTGACTTTATTATAGCAAATTTCAAGCAAAAAGCAACAATTAGTTGAAAAATTTGTAATCAATCCAAAAAATTCTTTCAGGTTGGATTATTCGTGGGTGACTCTTTGAGAAACCACCACGCCTCTCGACTTCAAAGATTGCATAAATGGCTCAAATAAAGCACCGGATAACACATCTTCCGGAAAAAAGACCCCCCTTTTTTCGATGTCTCCCGAAAGAACCATCTGTGCCATTATGGAAGCCGGAAAGCTTGTGGTCTTGGCCATAGATGTGAAATGCTTCTCAGAGTCATAATAGTCTTCCATCTCGAACGTGTGGATTGTTCTCCGCCCATCTTTAATACCGGATACGATGATACGCAGCAGCGTGACATCCTGATCATTTCCGAGGTTCATTTTCGTATTCAAGAGTGCCTCAAGAACCTTCCTTGGAATAATATGACGGTCTCCAACTTCAACCGGTTCTGAGGAAAATAAACCGCATTCCTTAAGCGTGTTGATTCCTTGAATATGGCCTTTGTGCCGGATTGTTTTTTCTGCCAACTCACCCTTTATTTTCCCCTTCATCGTGGTGGTCATGGAATTCAATCCATCCGTGTAAAAACACTCCATCTCCCGGAAAGGGTCGGAGAATGCGATCGGCTCCAATGCCGACAAGGCAGGGACCTTTGCCAAGCGGCCGTCCTTGATGATCAAAGCCTTCCGCTCATAAAAATTCAGGAGGCTGTCAAGGGAGTAAACAATCCGGTAACTCAGAGGAGGCTTGGGATGGAGGGGATTTCCACCTACATAAACCACGGCATTCTCCGTTTCGTCCAACAGGTGCAAGCCCCGGCCGACGCACGCATTCGTAATTCCGGGAGACACGCCGCAACCGGTGATGACCGCGATCGCCTTGCGCTGTGCGTCTTCATCATACTCGAGACGCTCCAAGATCTTCTCCCCAGCTAAATCCAAAAAATGAACACCGTAACGCACGGCGGATTCCAAAACCATCAAACTGTGTCTGTGAAGGAGCGCACAAAGGACGACATCTTTTCCTTCTAAAATGCTATCTCTTTGAGCTTTGTCTTCGATGTTTCTTTGGAGTGTCTCAAGACGGTCGTTTTGAATGAAATCTTTGGCTCTCTTGAGTGCCTCAAAATCGATATCGACCAGAGTGACCTTGTTGTCGGAACCGCTGTCAAGCAGGTCATTAGCCAGGACAATCCCCATTTTTCCTGCACCGAGGACGAGAAAATGATTCATGGACAACTCCTTATTTTAGGGAAAGCCATCTCAAGATAGTCTTCGAAACTAAAAATGTCAAATTGAGAGTGCAAAGGTAAAAAATGGCGGCAGTAAGATTAAAGACTCTTGACGATGAAAGTGCCGCCAGTTTTTATGAATAATTCAGACCAAAAAAATTGTTAAAAAATAGCTAATAAAATATTTTACACATGTAAAAAAACGCGGCTGGGAAGAGCCCTCCCTCCTTTTTTATTCCCATCATCAACCCCTCTTTAACTGAATACAGCCGGCATCGCTCCATTCCGTCCCAGGAAAAGTTTCTCCATTTTTTTAGGGGGTGCTCACAAATCGTGATCTCGACATCATTTCTCTCTGCATGGT
>JAFGNQ010000302.1 GCA_016926925.1 Candidatus Aminicenantota bacterium | reverse complement strand
GTAGCAGTTTATATTCTTACTGCTACAATATCTCGTATCACTTCCAATATCTAAGGAGCGATCATGACTGAGGGGAATGGTTTTTCTCAAAATGCACTCCGGATCTTGAAGGCCCGCTATCTCATGAAGACCGAAGAGGGTGATTTTTTAGATAAAACTCCCGCCGATCTGTTTTTAAGAGTAGCCCGTTTCGTCGCTTCGACGGAGAACACGAAGAAGGATCGACAAATATGGGAGAAAAGGTTTTTCAAGACGATGATGGACCGGGACTTCCTCCCCAACAGCCCCACGCTGACCGGTGCGGGGAGGGGCATGTGCTTGAGTGCCTGCTTTGTTCTCCCGATCGAAGACTCGATGGACTCCATTTTCGATGCTGTAAAAAATACAGCCCTCGTCCACAAGGAAGGCGGCGGCACGGGTTTTGACTTCAGCCTGCTCCGCCCAAAGGGAAGTTTTGTCCGCAAGACACAAGGCATAGCCTCAGGACCCGTTTCTTTCCTGAAAGTCATAGATGCAGCGACCGAGGCCGTCAAACAAGGCGGCACCCGGCGCGGAGCCAATATGGGCATATTGAGGGTGGATCACCCCGATATCGAAGAATTCATCCGGTTGAAAAGGGACGAGTCAAGCACCACCAATTTTAATATCTCGGCTGCCATTACGGATATGTTTATGGAGGCACTGAGGAATGACAGATCCTATGATATCAACGACCCCTTTCTCAAAAAAAAGGTGGCAAAGAAGAAAGCACGGGAAATCTTTGACAATATTGTGGATTCTGCCTGGGCAGTGGGGGACCCGGGACTGATCTTCATCGACAGGATCAACGAGCACAACCCGACGATCGGCCTCGGTCCCATAAGCGCAACAAACCCCTGCGGAGAGCAGCCGCTCCATGCCTATGAATCCTGCAATCTGGGATCGATCAACCTGTCCAACTTCTTTGCTCCGCGAAGAAAAGACCGATTCGACTGGAAAAAATTCGAGAGCGTGATCGAAACCGGGGTCAGGTTTCTGGACAACGTCATCGAAGTCAACCGGTATCCCCTGCAACAGATCGAAGAGATAACGAAAGGGAACAGGCGGATCGGACTGGGCGTCATGGGCTGGGCAGACCTTTTGATCAAGATGAAGATCCGTTATGACTCCCCCGCTGCTCTCATGCTGGCAGAAACGGTTTGTGCCTTCTTGAAAAAAAAGGCCGTCTCGGAATCCCGGAAGCTGGCCGAAGTTCGAGGGAGCTTTCCGAACATCGATCATTCCGTACACAAAGGCCAAAAGATGCGAAACGCCACGGTGCTGACCATCGCCCCAACAGGAACGATCGCCAGAATCGCGGGATGCTCTTCGAGTATCGAACCCGTATTTGCCTTCGAGTTCACTTCCAAAATCATCGACGGAGAGCTTAAGGACATCCACCCTCTGTATGCCCAATGGCAAACGAGCCACCCCGGCCGGGCAAAACCCGACTACTTCCGGACGGCTCACGAGATCTCTCCCGAATGGCACATCAAAATGCAGGCTGCCTTCCAGAAACATGTGGACAACTCCGTCTCCAAGACAATCAACTTTCCCAACAGCGCTACCAGAGACGATGTCGCAAAAGCCTATCTTCTGGCCTACAAGTTGAAGACCAAAGGCATCACCATATACAGGGACGGGAGCCGGACGGAGCAGGTTCTCAACTTGCCCACACAGAAGCTGCATCCGAAGGAAAGACCAAATTCCATTCCCTCGGTGACGGATAAGATCAAGACGGGATTCGGGAATCTCTACGTCACTATTTCTTACTTCAATCAAAAGCCGTTCGAGGTATTCACGAGCATCGGAAAAAGCGGGTACTCCACCATGGCCGACGCCGAAGCACTGGGCAGGCTCATATCCTTGGCTTTGAGAAGCGGAGTCGATCCCAAACAAGTCATTGATCAGCTCAAGGGAATCGGCGGTTCGGAGCCGATTTTTACCGAGGGCGGGCTCGTGCAGTCCATTCCGGATGCCATCGCCAAAGTCATGGAGAGACACCTTGGAAAAGCGACGGGGCGAACCAAAGATTTCTTTACGACCACCTGCAAAATCTGCGGCGCCAGTCTTCCCGACCAAAAATGTCCCACCTGTCCGAACTGCGGCTGGAACAGGTGTTCCGGAACTTAGAATAATCTTCACCTTAGGAACATGCTCAGGAGGCAGGAATGCATAACCTCGATGCTCTCTGGAAACGCGGGAAAAAATTTCTTGGCGTCACCTACCCCATCATCGCCGGAGCGATGACTTGGATACCAGACAGTGATGTCATACTCGGATCCCTCATGGCCGGTCAAAGCATCGGACTCGTGAACCGGATCCATCCCTTGAAAAAAGCTGTTCGAATATAGATCGAGGACGCCGAAGCCGAATTGGCTAAAATCAGAAAAAAATGCCGTTCAATCTAATTTTTGGGGCTGGAAATTCTCATTCTGCAGAGACATTTGTAACGATGCTCGGGTCCTGTTGATCATAATCCGAAAGCTTGATAAGATTGGATGAAATAGAGAGCGAGGTAAAAAATGGTCATCGGTGAACTGGCAATTTTTCCTACGAGCGAAGGCATATCCGTGAGCAGATACATCAATGAAGTGATCCGAGTTATCGAAAGCTCCGGCTTGAAAAGCTACACAGGCGGCATGGCTACCACGATCGAAGCCCCGAATCTGAACACACTCTTCAACGTTGTGGAAAAAACACATAAGGTTCTTGTGGATATGGGAGCCAAGAGGATTCACATCGACCTCCGGGTGGACCACCGCCTCGACAAGGAAGCAGGCGTCATCTCCAAGCTCAAATCCATCGGAAAAGCCTGATCGCCACCGGACCGGCCGGTTTTTCATTCCTGTCGGCGGATGTATGCCGCCAAAACTCATGACATTGGCCATACGCAGGGCATAATCTGAAAGCAGCGGGCTATTTGCGGCGGACTATTCAGTAAGGCGCAATTCATCTCTTCGCTTGATGTCTTATATTTCATATAGGATTCATGTATAATGGAGAAAAAAGAGAGGGAGAGATGAATATGAAAAAGGTTATGATTTTGGGGCTTCTTCCCGTCATGCTGGCCATGATCAAGCCGACGGTCTTTTCCCATTGTGAAGTTCCCTGCGGTATCTATAACGACGAGATGCGCTTTACCATGATCGAAGAGCATATCACGACCATCGAAAAAGCCATGACTGAGATAGCGGCTCTCTCAAAAGAAGATCCCCGGAACATGAATCAAATCGTGCGATGGATCATGAACAAAGAACAGCACGCCGATGACATTCAGCACATCATCAGTCAGTATTTTCTAACCCAAAGACTGAAGCTTGTGGATAAAGAAGATTCGAAAGCCGCTAACGAACTTATTCAAAAACTGACCTTTTGCCACGAAATCCTTGTTTTTGCCATGAAAACCAAACAGACAACAGACCTCGCGTCCGTAGAGAGCCTGAAAGCGGCTGTCAGCAATTTCAAGTCAGTTTATTTCAAAAACCATAAGCACTGATCCGCAAAGCTGCCCTCCGGTACTTGCGGGCTCATATCCCGCGAGGATTCTCTCCGTTCGGGCAGCATTCCGTTCCTGCATCCGCAAAAAAGATATCCTGACTTCATGTCAGCAGGACGCTCCCCCGGTGCTCATAATCGTTCCCCCTCCGAGCACTGTGTCGCCCTCGAAAAAAACAACGGCCTGACCGGGAGTTACTGCTCGCTGTGGTCTGTCAAACACTACCCGGGCACGTCCGGAATCCAGAAAGGTCACAGCGGCTCCCGCTTCGCTGTGTCTGTATCGGATCTTGGCCTTCACGGAAAGAGCTCCCTCAGGATCGGATTGAGATACGAGGTGAACGTCTGAGGCCAGCAGTTCATTCTTGTACAGAAAGTTATTAGGACCGACGACGATCTCGTTTTTTTCGGGGCGGATTTCGATGACATACAGCGGCTGGGCGGCCGAAATTTTTAAGCCTCTGCGCTGCCCGACAGTGAACCGGACAATGCCCTCGTGCTCGCCCAACACCTTGCCCTCCACATCCAGGATGGGCCCCCGTCGGAACGCCAGTGGAATCCTTTCCTCGAGAAACCGTATGTAATCGTTGTCCGGAATGAAGCAGACCTCCTGACTTTCCGGTCTTTGGGCTGCCGGGAGACCGAAGGATCGTGCGATTTCCCGCACTTCGGCTTTGGTTATGTCGCCGACAGGGAATAAGGTCTTGGCCAATTGATCCTGCGTCAGCCTGTACAGGAAGTAGGACTGATCCTTATGTCTGTCAAATCCCTTTTTCAATAAATATCGGCCGGATGCGTTCTCGCTTTCCACGCGGGCATGATGTCCCGTAGCCAGAAAGTTTGCCCCGAGCCTTCGAGCATTCTCCATCAGGACGCCGAATTTGATGAACTCATTGCAGCGGATGCAGGGATTGGGAGTCCGGCCTCGGGAGTATTCAGAGAGAAAATCCGCAACGACTTTGTCGGAAAAAGCCTGTTTGACATCCAACAGGAGGTGATCTATACCCAATTTTGCAGCGATCCG
>JAFGNQ010000301.1 GCA_016926925.1 Candidatus Aminicenantota bacterium | reverse complement strand
TGGCCATTAACCATGGTTAGATTTTAAATGACAAGATGATAGGTGCTACGGTTAGATTTTTAAATGACTTGACAGGTGGAACCGGGCTAACTGCGCTCCTCTGGAAATGGGAATTAATCCTTTTTTTGTAGCTTGAGAGAGGTACCTGTAAGCACTTTGCGGATAAAGATGCGCTTCTCTGCTGTTTTGGTTTTTGGCCCACCTTCTAGTTCTTTATATCTTTTATCAAAGGCTTGAGGGTTTTGTACCAATTCCGGGCAAGCTCTTTATATCCTTCTTTGGAAGGATGAATACCGGGGAGGAGATGAGGGGCATTCCGGAATAAGGTGTAATTGTCCACGAAAGTCAGTCCCGTTTCTTCGGCTATTTTACGGATAAGAGGATTGATCTCGGCTGTCACCCGCTGCTGTGAGTCCGGCGAGAAGGGATACGGGCATTCCTTGGGAATGGATGGAACTGCAGCCAGCAAGATTTGCGTGTTAGTCCCGGAACGCGTCTGAAAATGACTGAATATACGGATAATTTTCCTCATGTGGGCTTCAAACAGCACGGATGGTGTCTTATCGCCGTCTTCCCGGACGTCGTTGGTTCCCAGCTGAAGAAGGACAAAGTGCGGATATTCATCTGATAGAGCTGTCGCGTTCTCTTCGAGATATCTTAAGTATTCGCCGCTTGTGTTGCCGTTGCGGCCGTAATTCAGAACCTTTGCCCTGATCCCCTCTTTTTTGAGGATTCGCTGAAGAAACCTGGGGTAATCGCCGGCTGTGATGCTGTCCCCGGCACATAAAATAATGAGTCCCCGGGGAACAGAGGAACACAGAGAAAGATGAATAATTGCAAGAAGAACGAGCCAAGATTTGGCAAATCTCATTTTGCTACCGGAGAGCTTTTTTTTTGAGAGTTTGAAAGATCAATGGCAAAACGATGAGAGTGACCGCAGTCGAAGTGATAAGCCCGCCTACAACCACTGTAGCCAGAGGCCTTTGGATTTCGGCACCTGGACCTTGAGCCAAAAGCAGCGGCAGGACACCGAAGATCGTGGTGAAAGACGTCATAAGCACCGGCCTTAGCTTCATGTTAACACCATTTTTCACCGCTTCTGCCATGGAAGACCCCTCCTCAAGGCTGCGGTGAAACGCTGAGATGAGGACGAGACCGTCTTCCAGAGCGATGCCGAAGATAGCGATAAAACCGATGGAGGCTGGGACGCTAAGATAGAGTCCTGAAATCTTCAGCGCGATGATCCCTCCCGTCAGCGCGAGGGGAATATTGATCAGTATGATCAATACTTCCTTGAAGGAATAGAAAATCGTGAACAGCATCAAGGCCACAAGAGCTAAAGTGATGGGGGTTATGATCGAAAACCTCCTGTCTGCCTGTTGCTGCAGCTCGAACTGCCCTCCCCATTTTACCAGATATCCGGCAGGAAGGGGGACGGAGCTCGATATCTTTTTTTTTGCTTCGTCCACGAACCGGCCGATGTCTCTTCCGCGGATGTTGCACTGGATGGTGATGAAACGCCGGTTGCCTTCCCGGTTGATCACGCGCGGCCCGACTGTCTCTTCAATGGCTGCTATTTGAGAGAGCGGAATCTGCCCTTTTTCGGGAAGATGGATAAGCAGATTCCCGATTTGTTCGATATCGTTCCGATATCGGATTTCAAACCTGAGAAAAATGTCGAATCGCCGGCGTCCCTCGTAGACCTGACCGAGAACGATTCCCCCTACGGCGGCCTCGATGGTCTCTTGGATGTCTTTGATATTCATGCCGTAGCGGGCGATTCTCTCTCTATCGAGCTTGATTTGAATGTGGTTTTGGCCGGAGAATTGTTCCACTTGGACGTCCGTCGCTCCCTTGATGTTCGCAATGGCTTCTTTGATTTGGGCTGAGGTTGTCTTGAGAACCTCAAAATCTTCACCATAGACTTTTATGGCCAACTGTGCTTTAACGCCGGTGATGAGCTCGTCCAGGTTGTGGGCGATGGGTTGTGTCATGTTGAGATTGATTCCAGGAAAGCCTTCCAAGCGGTGTTCGATTTCGTTTATGAGCTCGTTCTTCTCCCGGAGATGCGTCCACTTTTGGATAGGTCTGTAATTGATAAGGATTTCTGCGTCGTTGACAAAATGGGCATGGCTGCCCACTTCTCCCCTTCCGATGCGGCTGAGGACTCCGGTGACTTCAGGAACATCCTTTATTGTCTTCTCGATTTTGTTTGTGAGGGCGATGGTTTCTTCCAAGCTGATGTTCGGATCGAAAGTCGCCCTGAGATGAAGCGTTCCCTCTTCCAGGTCGGGAATGTATTCTCTGCCCATGAAGGGGATCAAGACCAGGCCGCAGACAAAAATGAGAAATGTCGTTAAAAAGACGGATTTCCGGTGCTTCTGACAGAAAGCGAATAAGGGAAGATAGCCTTTTTTGATGTTCCGAATGAGGAAGGGCTCCGCGGTGGCGCGAGGTTTCGTCTTCATAAAATAATAAGCGAAGGCAGGTGCCGACACGAGCGCGAAGATCAATGATCCGGCCAGGGCGAAGGAGATGGTGTATCCCATCGGACGGAACATAATTCCCTCGACTCCTGTTAACGTAAAAATTGGGAGGAAGACCAGGATGATGATGGTGATGGCGAAGAAGAGCGGCCTCCCCACTTCCCGGCTGGCCTTGATGATGGCGGACATTTTATTTTCACCGGGGAGATGCAGGTGCCGCTGGATGTTCTCGACCATGATGATGGACGCGTCGGAGATCAAGCCTATGGCAATGGCCAGTCCCCCGAAAGAGATCAGATCGGCGGCCAGATGGATGCGGCCCATCAAGATAAAAGAAAACAGGATTGCAAAAGGCAGCGAAAAAACGGCGATCATGGCAGACGGAAAATTCCCCATGAATAGAAACAAGACAATGACGATCAAACAAATACCGAGGATGAGGTTGGTCGACACGGTGGAGAAACATTTTTCCACCAGGGATGCCTGGTTATAGAAGGGAACGATGGCCACACCCTGAGGCAGGGATGTGTTGATTTCGGCGATGCGGTCTTCCAACCCCCGGATGACTCGGGCGGTGTTGGATCCGAAAAGCTTCAGCACCATTCCCACGACCTTCTCTCCCTCGCCGTTGGCCAATGCTGCTCCTCTTCTTATGGCAGGAAGGATTTGGACAGAGGCGATGTCCCTGAGCTTTACGGGCGTTCCCCTGGCGTTGGCGATCACGATATTCTCGAGATCGTCCACGGTTTGGGCGAGGCCTATGCTGCGGACGATGTACTCTTCCTTCCCCTTGGTAATGAAGCTGGCGCCGATGTTTTGATTGTTCTGTCGCACTTTATTCATAAGATCCGCAACAGTCAAACCGTATTTGAGCAAGGACTGGGGGCTGACAATTATCTGGAACTGTTTGACATCCCCTCCGATGCTTAAAACCTGAGAAACTTTCGGCACGGACTTGAGCTCGTATTTCACCAGCCAATCCTGGATGGTCCTGAGGTCCATGGGCGAATAACCGGGACCTTCGAGATAGTACAGATACACCAGCCCCAATCCCGTGGCGATGGGACCCAAAACGGGATCGTGAGCCTGTCCCGGGATTTGCTCTCTGACCTCCAGAAGCCGTTGGGTTACGAGCTGTCTTGCCCAATAAATGTCGGTCTTGTCTTCGAAATAGACATTCACGATAGACAGGGCAAAGGTTGAGACGGATCGGATATTTTTTACCCGGGGCAAGCCGAACATGGAAGATTCGACCGGATAGGAGATGAGGGTTTCAATTTCCTCCGGGGCCATACCTTCTGATTCCGTATAAACCTGGACCAGGGGTGGAGAAGGATCGGGGAAGACATCGATGGGCAGGTTCTTGTAGGCTAAAAATCCGAGGAAAGCTGCGAGAATTGTTGTCAGGACGATGAACAGGCGTTGTTTCAGGGAAAAATCAATGAGCTTAGAGATCATTGTGTCCTCGAGCTAATGGACGTGGACATGGCCGAAGGTCCCCTTGGACAACTCTGACTTTATGGTGAAAGCGCCTTCGACGACCAACATTTCATTCCGGTTCAGACCGTCGATGACGAGTCTGTAATCGCCGATTTTTTCTCCGGTGCGGATGGGCCGGGCGGCGAACATTTCTTCGTCCTCCATGATAAAAATAATGCTTTCCCCGTTCATATTAAGGACGGCGTTTTCAGGTACGGCCAACATCTCCCCGTCCGTGCTTCGCGTTTCAATCATTCCCTGAATGTACATGTTCGGTTTGAGAAGGCCCTCGGTGTTTGCGATCTCGACACGGATTTTCACTGTCCGCAGCAGTTCGTCTACCACATCGCTTATATATGTTATTTTCCCGGGAAACTGCCGGTCTGGATAGAGGGGAGAAGTGATGGTGACAGTGCTTTTGCCGTCGATCTTCGGAATGTCTTTCTCATAGGCATCCAGGATAGCCCAGAGCTTGGATAGATCTGAGACTGTGAACAAAATTTTCTCCCTTGCGATATGCTCGCCGATGATCGCATCCCGGTAAATGACCGTCCCGGAAACAGGGGAGCGCAGTGCGAGATTGGGATCCGCGATCACACACTTGAACTCTTTATCCTCCAGGTTATTGCAGTCCGCGATCAGCTGTTCTGTTTGCTCATGAGTCAATCCGAAGGAGTGGAGTTTGGATTCCAGGGCTCCGTACTCGGTGGCAAGCTTTTCGAATTCAGCCTTTCTTCTGAGGTATTCTTTCTCTTCGATGGCCTTCGCTTCGAGCAGCATCTTAGCGCGGTCGTATTCTTTTTGTCGGAGGTTCATGGCCGCCCATGCCCGCATGTAATCGGCTTGAACTTCTCCGAATTCGGGGGAGTTGATGGTCGCCAAAGTTTGGCCTTTCTGGATTCTGTCACCCAAATCTGATGATAGGAAAGCGATCTGCCCCTGTGCGAAAGATGTGATATGGGCTGTTTTGTTCTCGTTGAAGGTCATGTTTCCAGGCAGAGAGATTCGAGAAGAGATTTTCTGGAGAATCGGGCTTCCCACGACGATGCCCCATTCCGTTTGTCTTTGCCGGGAGATCTTCAGCTCCAAATGCTCCTCTACTTTGTGGGCATGAGCTTGCATTTCCTCCCCTGGAGAAGAGGGATGCTGCCGGGTCCCGAGTTCTGCCTCGGCTGCGTGGGTATGGCCCTGTTCATGGGCTGCGTGCGGCCGGCCTTTGTTTTCTCCGGTGCAAAAGGAAAGGCAGAGTATCGAGACAAAAAGGATGGCTTTCTTCATTCGAGTTCTTCTCCTATGGTTTTTTCTAAGGCCGCCTTTTCAGCATTCCATGCATACAGGGCGTTCTGATAATCTTTAAGAATACTGTAATACGTTCTCTGAGAGTCAAGATAATCGATCAGAGAAATTTCCCCATGCTTGTAGCTGGTCTCTGATATCTTCAGGCTTTCCTCAGCCTGTTCCAGAAGTCCTCCTGTGAATAGATGGATTGTCCGCTCGGACAGCTTGAGACGATTGATCCTGGACGAGACCTCGGTCGAAAGCTCGAGCTCTAACTTCTTCAATTCATGACTCTGCTTCTGAAACAAGTTTTCAGCCACGGCGATCTCCTTGGATCTCCAATTCCAGAGGGGGATGTCCAGAGTGACACCGAAACCCTGGTTTTTACCATCCAGTTCTTTTTTGCTGAAGGCTGTAAGCTTGAAATCAGGCAAACGCTGCCACTTAACGAAGCGGATTTCGCTCTCTGCTTTTTCAATAAGCTGTTTTTTTCCCTGGATCAAGGGATGCTTGGGGAGAATAGCATTCAAGATGGATTCTTGATTCAAAGGAAGTGGAGTGTATGCGAATTCGCCCTTGACATCGAAGTCCGGCGGGAGGATGTTTCCTAGAGACTTGTTCAGATTTTCCTTTGCCAGCCTTAATTCGGTCATGATCTTGTTCAGCTCATTCTCTGCTTTGAGCATCTCTACTCGGAGCTTGATGGCTTCCAGTTCTTTCACTTCTCCCAGCTGTGCTCTTTTGACGATCAGCTTATGCGTTTCTTTGATCGACGCAGCCGTTTTCGCTGCCAGCTTTTCCGTTTCACTAAAGAGCAGGATCAGGTAGAATTGCGTTTTGATATCGGCGATGACCTCGAGCTGCACATAGCGGTAAAGATATTCGCCGGCCTGCCAACCGTTTTTGAAGACCTGAATGCGGTGATGCCGCTTGAAGGGATTTTCCAGAGGCTGGTGGACGGAGAATTCCGTAGTGTCTCTTTGCACCAGCCCGTCATAAGATTCGGCATCTCCATAGTGGAATTCCAGCTCTGGATTGATAAGACGTTTGGATGCTTGATAGGCGGCGTTTTTTGCCTGGAGTTCCTCAAGTTGTGCGGCAACAGTCGGACTGTTCTCGATTCCCAGCCGGATAAGCTCGTCTAAGGAATACTGTTTATTCTCAAATCCGTGAGCCAAGGTTCCGGCGAGTGCCATTCCTAAGAAAAAGATCTTCGTTCGTATCTTCATTTTGACAAATTATATTAACTTACTAGGTTTTAATTTTCAAGAGAAACCAGTCGGTATCTGCATTTCTGTTTCACTGATTGTGCTATGCGGACAGGGAAGATAAGCGAGCCGGGAAAAACTAAATCCGCCACCAGTAGGAAAATTTGACGAAGATAAAGCGGCCTTCGATGGCATATCTGTCTCTTTCCAGCCGGGTTTGGTTGTCATCCATGCCGATGTAAAACACGGTGCCGGGCACCAACTCATAGCTCAGGAGGATGCTGTTGTACAGGGCTTTATCATAATCGTTGTAATCCGTGATCAGACGGAGTGAGAGGTGCCTGGAGATCTGATAAATGATGCGCTGGCTGATGAGGTTGATTGCGTATTCCAGCTCCCCGCCCCTGCTCTTATAAAATGTATCGTTAGTGAAGTTGTAGGACAGAAGCAGGTTTGTCATAGGTCTGAGGTTCAACTCGAAACCGTAGGAATATTTGAATCCCAAATAGTGATTGTCATCATAGTAGATGCCGTCGCCCACACCGAAGGTGATGCGGCCGCTCAAAAAGGCCAGTGGATTAGATCCGAGACTCATCATCAGCCCCTTCTTCCGGTACTCGACACCTTCGTATCTTTCCGTAGAAAAGCCGAAACCGCCCCACATGTAGGTTCCTCTCCATCCGCTGGCGAAAAACCCGAAGCGGAGCTCTTCGTCCGTCAAGAAATTGCCAAAATCGTAAATTCTCTTGTACTCGATGGAAGGACGGATGTCGACGAGGACGTCCGTCATCGGGAGGAAGGCATAGCTCAGGCGGGTTTTGAAAGACCGGATATCCTTGCGTTCGAAGAAACCGGTGGATGCCTCAAAATCCGGGGGGATATGAGTGTATTCGGCCGAGATGTGCAGGTGTCTACCCTGCCGGTTGAGATTGAACATCATGGCCGGGACAAAACCGGATTCATAGTCATTCTTTTTTGTCTGGGAGCCCACCACTTGGAAGGAAAACCGGTATTGGTCTAGAAATTTGAAGTGACCGTCGACGCCCACAACTCTATTGAAATTTGAGGTGATGGGCTGACCCGGCAAAGCCATTTCCTTATCCGTGAAGATGAGACCGATGTAGGATTCCGGAAAAAGATCTTGTTTCAGACGGAACACATTCACCAAACCCCGTTGGGCCGGCTCGTCATCCTCTTCTTCGTCGTCTTCCTCATCAAAAGGAGTACGGATGATGGTGGTGTTGAAATCATAGGTGCTCAGAAAACCGAGCGTTGTCTTGCCCATTTTACCGGATAATTTGGTTCCCCATTGGGGATCGCTGATCGTCCTCGTGTAGACAAGTTCGAAGGGCGTGTCGAAAAAATCCTTCCCTTCCAGGAAAAACGGCCTTTTCTCCGGGTAATAGATCTCGTACCTCTGGTTGACCTCGATCTGAGGCATATCGGCCTCGATCTGACTGAAATCCGGATTGAAGGTTGCATCGGCCGTCAGGTTCGATGTGATTCCGTATTTCATATTCAGTCCGGCTTCGGGATCGATTTTGGCCTGCATTTCCTTGACACCTGTGACCACTGGCATGATTTCCAGGTTTTTCCCCTTATTCAATTGGCCGTCGATCCGGATCGTTCCGGATTGGACCAGAAAGCCGTTAACGTCCCGCGAGCGGGGGTGCCAGTAGATCTCCTCGTTCTTTCTGCGGATATTCCGTTTGATCTGAAATCCCCAGATCTGATTGTTGGAGTTCGGAAACCGGATGCTCTTGAACGGGATGGACATTTCGATGATATAGCCCTCTTCGTTCAGGTAAGCGTTGGTGATGAAAAAGGTGTCCCAGGTTTTATCGATCCTGTCTGGGCCGCCGTCGCCGCGACGCCTTCTCCGGCTTTCTATATACATACCATCGGTTTGAACGCCGCAGGCATTCACCTGGAAAACAAAGGCTCGCTTCTTGTCGTTGAATGTATCGAGATACACGCTGACTTCGTCATCGTTTTCGACTTTGTCTCTCTGTGTGAGACAGGCCCGGACAGCCTTAGGATTCGAATCGAAACAGTGTATGGCGATGTACAGGTTGTCCTTGTCATAGCCGATATAGGCTACCGTTCTTTCCGAGGGTTCTTTTCCCTCCACGGGTTCGTATTGGGTGAACTTATCGATGACGGCTCCCTGCATCCAAAGAAGATTGTCCAGTCTCCCGTCGATTTTCGGCGGTTTGTTGAATTCGGGAATGGACAGGGTGTA
>JAFGNQ010000300.1 GCA_016926925.1 Candidatus Aminicenantota bacterium | reverse complement strand
CCAGGGCTGCTGCCGCCTGTGCCTCACGCATGAATCTGTCTTTTATCGCTGGAACGTGAGTTAGCTCCCGCGGAAGAAATTTTAAGGCGACCGTGCGTTTGAGTTTGATGTCTTCGGCTTTGTAGACGACTCCCATACCTCCCCTTCCCAGCTCTTCGATAATCTGGTATCTGCCGGCGAATGTGTTTCCTTTGATTATATCTTTGGCAGGTGTTTGAATAGTTTTTGTATGAGAGTTGGAAATCCCTTCCTGGGAAGAGAAGCGAGTCCCGCATTTTCCACAGAATAGGGTATCGTCGGGATTGTCGAAATGACATTCCGGGCAGGTGTTTGCCATTCTCTTCCCCGATTACCTCTCTTGAAAAAAGGATATCAAGGAATTTTGAAAGAGTCAATCAGCTAATCATGTAAGCTTCGCCCAAACCGTCGTAGACATTCCGTGAATCGGGATAAAGCCCTGTCGTATGGAGGAGGTCTTGGATCGTCAATCGATTTTCTTGCAGACCGTGTCATTCCCGCTCTGGTGATAAATCAAGTGGATGACTTTGCCCGCATCATCCCGGACAAAACTGATCCGGGCGCCCTTCAGCCAGAACTTGGTTTCCGTTTCCGGAAAGATTTCTGTCTCAGGCTGCCAGCTTCCCTGGTAATAGAGCCGGTTGTTTCTTTTCGTGATGGTGATGATGTAGTCGTACTGATACTTTCCTACGTAATCGTCGTAGATAACGGGATCGACCAGGATTATCTTCCTTTCTTCCTTTTGAGGAAAATCGACGCGGATTCCGTAGAGCATGGCGGCCAGATCGGCGCTGATCTTGGACACGATGCCTCCTTCTCCCTCGCGGTTGCTCAGCACTATGATGCACACATCCTCGTCCACGTGCCTGGCGATATTGGTGGTGAATCCGTTAACGCCGCCCGAGTGGTGGACCACCGCGCCGCGGTTCGTCGCCGAGAGAATCCATCCGTATCCGTAGGACCACCCCCCGCCACCGCTCTTCAGGCCGTATTTGCTGTCTTCGGCGTAGGGCGTGAAGATGGCATCCAAGGATTTCCGGGATACCAATTTTTCCGAATACAGGGCTCGATCCCATTTGTACAGGTCTTCGATGGTCGAGTACAGAGCTCCGGCCGCATAGGGAACGCTCATATGAATGTATCCTGCCGTGGACAACTCTCCATTGGCATTCAGGATATATCCTGAGGAGCGATTTTTGACAATGGATGAAGGGAGGTCGAATCCCGAATCGTTCATCTCCAGCGGACTGAAAATATTCTCCTGAAGGAAACCCGCATAGGACATGCCGGAAATTTTTTCAATAATATAGCCTAAGATGTTGTACCCGGTACAGCTGTGGCGGCATCCCTCACCAGGGGGAAAATCCAAGGGCTTATCCATGACGGTTTCGATCAGCTCTCGCGGTGTCATCGGCCCCCTGCAGTATTCGGCATACTCCGGATAAGCATAATACAGGGGTATGCCTGAGGTATGTGTGAGCAGCTGGTGAATGGTGACATTCTTCCAGGAATCAGGGATATCGTCTATGTATTCCGAAATCGAGTCCCGGACACGAAGTTTTCCCTGCTCCTGGAGCTGCATGACGGCCATAGCCGTGAACTGCTTGGTCATGGAGCCGATGCGGAATTTCGTCTTCGGAGTGTTGGGAATATCGTATTCGTAATTGGCCGACCCGTAACCTTTGCGGACTAGCACTTTCCCCTTCTGCGCTACGAGAATCGATCCGCTGAACGTCCCCAGCTTGACGAAGGCGTTCATGTATTGGTCTACCTGCGACCTGAAGCTAGAGCTCACACAGGATTGACCGATGATGAGAAAATAGGCCGAGAAGACAATGCCCGGGATATATTTGGATAGAGTTCTTTTGGCTTTCATATCTCCTCCCGTCAACACAAAACTTTTTTCAAGCAGTCGACGGATTGCTCATAAGCTTTTTTCGTTCCAAGGGCCTCTCTCAAAAGACCGCTTCCTCGATCACTCGGCGTCCCGTCATTATCCGGTCTGCTCCCAGCGGGCTCAGGTCGATCGTTTCGTAGCTGCCCGTCCGGATCAGATCGGAAATTCCCTTTCCTACGGCAGGTGACTGCATCAGGCCGTGTCCGCTGAATCCTACCGCCACGTACAGTCCTTCAACTCCCGGGTAAGTTCCAAGGAGTGCATTATCGTCTAGCCTGTTGACGGCGTACAGCCCGCCCCACCCCCGCTTCAATTTCAGACGCTCGAATGAAGGAATCAACCGTGTCAGTTCCGGCCAGACCGTCTCTTCGAAATAGCTGCGGTCCCAGTCGAATCGAAATCCGGGAGTTACCTCCCGGTCTTTTCCCGAAACAAACTGCCTGCCCGACTCGGGTCGGCACCAGTGTCCCTTCGGACTGAAGAAAAAAGGAAGATCGTAATCGAATTTTTCGGCCGGGTCAAAATGGAAAACCATTTTCGGTGACGGATCGACGGGTAGATCTATACCCGCCATGGCGCCGACTTCCGCCGCCCACGGTCCTGAGGCAATCACCACCGCGTTCGCTTCTATTCTATCACCACGAGCCGTTTTGACTCCTTGCATGCGATCTCCTTGTCGCAGGATGGCCGTGACCTCCTCATGAAGGTAGTTTGCGCCTAAGGATTTGGCTTTCCGCAAGTAACCCTGAAGAATCCCGTAGGGATCCGTATACCCGGCACGAGTACCGAAAGAAGCACCGAGCAGACTTCCGACATTCAAGTGAGGAATCATTTTTTGTAATTCCTCCGGAGTCAAAAGCTCCACATTCACTCCCAGGGTTTTTTGAAGTCTGTGCTGCTTTTGTAAGGGTTCCCAGTTGTTTTCGTCTCCTAAAAAAAGATAACCGACAGGTCGAAACTCCGCGTGGGCAGGTTCACCGTCCACGGTCATTTCCTCATCGAACCGTTCGATTTTATCGATGCCGTAGAGACCGATCTCTATGTTGACCTTTGTGCTGAACTGCTGCCGGATCCCCCCCACGGAGAGTGAAGTCGACGCGTGTTCATAAGTCGGATCTTTTTCCAGTATGGCCACCGTGCCGTCGAATCCGTCCTCCAAAAGATGGTAGGCAATACTGCTGCCCATCACCCCGCCTCCGATGATGATGACGTCGAAATTCCTGGCTTTCATGTGTTTATTATCCTTGTCTGGGCTTTGTTCTTATCTAGCTGCTTTTCCACTCCATGTCGCTTTCAATGGTCTTCTTTTTTGT
>JAFGNQ010000299.1 GCA_016926925.1 Candidatus Aminicenantota bacterium | reverse complement strand
AAGTAATAGTCCAGGCTAGGACTTCGACGACGGTCCTACAAGAACGGTTGCTTCTCCCTTGAGGTTTCTTTTCGAAAGAAGATTTATAAGCTCTTCGGGTGTCCCCCGGAGAAACTCCTCATGGATCTTAGTCAACTCCCTGGCAATAGCAACAGGCCGCTCACCCAAGATCTCTTGGATGAGTTTGCAAAATAACAGCAGTTTCCTGAGCGGCAAGTAAAAAACAAGTGTTCCGGACTCTTCTTTCAAGGTCCGTAGGAGATTACTCATGGCTTCTTTTTTCGGAGGGGGAAAACCGACGAAGAGGAAGCGATGCGTGGGAAGGCCGGCTGCAGAAAGAGCCGCGGTTACGGCCGCTACTCCGGGAATGGGAATGACCTCTATATTTTGGACGATGGCTTCTCTTATGAGTGGAAACCCGGGATCGGAAATCCCGGGTGTTCCTGCATCCGATACCAGAGCGACGTCAGTTCCCTCCTTGAGCAGCCTGATGATTTTAGGTATTTTCTGCTTTTCTTTAGGCTGGAAATAGCTGATGAGGTGCTTTTTCAAGTTGAATTTGGTGAGGAGTTTGAGAGTGCGGCGTGTATCCTCGCAGGCGATATACGGAACGTCCTTGAGTATTTTCAGGGCACGAAAAGTCAGATCCTCTAGATTGCCGATAGGGGTAGCCACAACGTAAAGTTTTCCGAAAGGCTGTCCCGAAGAGGATTCTTCTTTCATGATCTTCCCTGGGTTATTCAGGCTACACATCTCTATCGTAAGGGTAGAGAAAGTCATGGCCGATCGTTCTGTGGGAGAGTTTTGCAATGGGAGGCAGCTTTCGTTTGAACTCGGAATTCCTGATGAGTTTATAGATTTTAGCTACCATCTTCTTGGAGAAACCCAAGGCAATAACCTGTTCATAAGTCTTTCTGTTATCGATCAGTTGGAAGAGCAGGCGATCGATATCCTCATATGTCATCCCAAGCTCCTCTTCATCAGTCTGTCCGGACCAGAGTCCTGCTGTGGGAGCTTTCAGTCTTATTTTTTCAGGAACGCCCAGATGCTTGGCCAGCATTCGGATCTGCGTTTTGTACAGATCGCCGAGAGGATTGATGGCACAAGCCATATCTCCGTGTACAGTCCCGTAGCCGAGAAGGAGCTCTGTCTTGTTGCTCGTTCCGAGTATCAACGCACTCTCTCTGACAGAGTGATCGTACAGGATGGACATCCTTTCCCTTGCCATCTTGTTTCCGATCATAATCCGGTTTTCCGTGGGGTGTTTTTTATAGTAGGCATCGACCATTGGGGAAATATCGATCATCTTCGTGTGGATTTCCAGGATGCGTACAACCTCTTCTGCGTCTCTGACATCGGAGCAGAAGCTTTCACCATAAGGCATGATGAGCCCGAAAACGTTTTTCGGTTTGAGCGCTTTTGAGGCCAGGAAGGCACAGACAGTCGAGTCCAATCCGCCGGAAAGGCCCAGAATGGCGTTTTTAAAATTGAATTTGGTCAGCTCGTCTCTGATGAATTTTACCAGTATCTTTTCAACAAAAACGGTGTTAATCTTCATCCTTGCTGATAATCCTCTTCAGGGCCTCACAGATGATTTCCGGTTTCTCATCCCTTTTGTAGGGCCATTTTTTGCGTATCTCTCGGATTTCATTAATGTCTATATCCTGGATCAAGAGTTCTTCGTTGCAGTAAGAAGCTTTGGTCATGAGCTGTCCTGCGGGACTGTAGATGAAAGATCCTCCGGCAAATGATTTCCCGTCCTCAGATCCGACTCTGTTGGCATAAATCACGAAAGCCTGGGAAAATCTGGATATGGTTTCGCCCATCAATTCCCACATATAGCTGGTATCCCAGCCCTCTGAGGCCGAAGTTCCGCGACCGGGAGCCGCACTGATAACGATGATGAGCTCGGCCCCGCCAGCGAAAAGGAGATAGCTTGCTCCATAGTGCAGAAAATCGTAGCAAATCTGCATGCCTGTTTTTCCGAACGGAGAGGAAAAGGTGTGGAAGTTTCGTCCCTGGCCGAAAAATTTGAGCTCCTCGAACATTGCGTAGTTCGGAAGAAATACTTTCCGGTGAATGTGCTGGATCTTTCCGCCTGAAAGAAAAGCGGCGGAATTGAAAAACAATCCCTGTTCCTTTTCTTCGACAAATCCGACAACGAGCGACATAGCTTTGCTCAATCCGCTGAGCCTTTTAAAGATCGCAGCTTTGCCGGGTTTTAAGGCAACATCCGGAACAAGATCCTGCAATGTGTAACCGGTAAGGCTCAGTTCAGGAAAAACGAGGAGGTCGACGTTTTTTGCTTTAGCTTTTTCGACTAAATCCGAGTGGATCTGAAAATTTTTTTTGATATCTCCCAACAGGGGAGCGATCTGAGCTATGGCAATCTTCATGTTTGAAAAAGTAGCATAAATTGCTGTCCTTTTCAATCAAACATCTCCAAATCGTGAGAGCGAAAATTTGCAAATGGATTTGGATTTGTAATATATATATACCAATGGGTCTGACAAAGTATAACTGATTGGAGAGGCAGGAAGAAGGTATATGGAACATATCGGACGGTATTTGCGTGATATCTACTTCTGCAAGAAAAAAGGGCAGCTCGTCTTCAGGCAAAATAAAATTCAGAAATACCTTTTCTTTCAGGAGGGACAACTCGTCTACGCCAAGACAAATCGAGAGGATGAGCTTTTAGGGGAGATCCTCTTCCGGCTCGGTAAGCTTACCGAGGAAGTCTACAACAACATCGAGGAATACATCGAGCCCATGGAAATCATTGGGCAGGTGTTGCTTAAACGCGGACTCCTCTCCAAAGAAGACCTGATGGACGGATTGTTGTACCAGATGCGTGAGATCGCCTTGAATATTTTTCCTGTTTTCGAAGGAAAATTTCGATTTCAGGAGCGGGAGGACTTACAACTTGCGGATTTCGATATCAACATAAGCATCCCGGTTCTTATTGCAGACGGGATCAGGCGCATGAAATTCGATTCGAATATAAAGAAATTTTTGATTGATCAGACGATCTCCACCAAAGAGAGAGGGTTTCTCTTTCAGCTGACAGAAGAGGAAAAAGAAATTCTGGAGAAGATAAAAGACAATTCGTCGCCCAAGGAGATTTTGAAAGAGACCGGATTCGATCCCGAGAAATTTTGGAAATCCCTCTATCTTTTCTACTGTCTGGATTTGATTCGATTGGATGAGGCCGAATCTGTGCTCGATTCTGAGAAAGAACCTGCTGCTCAACCTGAAGGCAAAGATGAAGCGCGAAAGATCGAAGATGTGCTGGACTTCCATCAACGGATTCAGGGCTTGAATTATTATCAGATCTTGGATATACCGAAATCCGCTCCGGCCGATGAGGTTAAGAAAGCCTATTTTTTGTTGGCACGTCAGTATCACCCCGATCTGTTCAACAGGAAAGTCGCGGCCAGTCAAAAAGATGTTATCGACGAGGTTTTCAATCAAATTTCCAGAGCATACAAAACTTTGAGCGATGAATCGAAACGGGAAGATTACGATAAGACGATTGCCGAGTCCGAAGCTCCCGCTCATAAAGGAATTGAGAAACAAGCGGAGAAAAAATTCCGTCAGGCGAAAACTCTCTATAATATGGGTCGTTATGAAGAAGCTGTCTCATATCTCGAAGAAGCCATCCGGATGGACGCCCATAAGTCAAGCTATTATCTACTTCTGGGCATGGTGGAGGGCAAAATTTCAGACTTTCACAAGAAGGCCGAAGAACACTTTAATCGGGCCATAGGGCTGGAGCCATGGAATCCTGACGGATATTTGGGTCTTGGTTTGCTCTACAAAAATGCAGGTCTTAAGATCAAAGCAGCCAATCAGTTCAGGAAAGTCTTGAGATTTGACTCGAGCAATGAAGCCGCCATTCGCGAGCTGCAATCCCTCGAGGGAAAGTCGTTCAAGGGAGGGTTGAAAGCTCTGAAAAATCTAAAAGATTTGAAAGGACTGGTGTCTTTTGACGTCAAAAACCTCAAGGATCTTTTCGGCAAGAAAAAGAAATAATGGACCGGGATGGATTCATCAATTTATCAGTTCAATAAATCCATCTTCGCTGAGTGTTGGAATTCCCAGTTCCTTCGCCTTTTCAAGTTTGGAGCCCGGATCTTCCCCCACGATCACATAGCTTGTTTTTTTGCTGATGGATGATGCGACCGTCCCTCCGAGTTCTTCGATCTTGTTGGCTGCTTCTTCACGGGTGAATCCTTCCAGTTTGCCAGTCAGAACGAAAGTTTTGTCCGCCAGCGGCCCTGTTTTGATTTTTCGAATTTTGGAAAAAAAATTGACTCCGGCCGATTTCAACTGGTTAAGGAGTTCGATATTCTTCGGTTGTTCAAAAAAGAAGACGAGACTTTCGGCGACTTTAGGTCCAACGTCTTGAATTTCCTGGAGTGTCTCAAGAGGTGCTTTCGCCAGTGTGTCTATTTCCCCGAATTGTGAAGCCAAGGCCTGTGCAGTACGCTCGCCGACATGTCGAATTCCCAGTGCGAATATCAACCTGTCGAGGCTGCGATGCTTCGATTTCTCTATTTCCTCCAGCAGGTTGTTTGAACTTTTGGAGCCCATTCTCTCCAAAGCCACCAATTTATCGTACTGGAGGGTGTAAAGATCCGGGATGGTTTGGACGAGATCTTTCTCCATCAGTTGGGTGACAAGAGCTTCACCCAGGTGTTCGATGTTCATGGCTCTCCGCGAGGCATAATGCAGGAGAGATTCTTTCAGTTTTGCGGGGCAGGAGGGGTTGACGCAGCGTGAGATCGCCTCTCCCTCGGGCTTGAAAGTTGCCGTGTGGCAGACGGGACATCGAGTCGGGAATTTGAATTCGACCTCTCTGCCTGTTCTTCTCTCGGACATGACGGATACGACTTTCGGGATGACGTCTCCGCTCCTCTCGATGAGCACAAAATCCCCGATCCGGATATCTTTTCTTTTGATTTCGTCTTCGTTGTGGAGGGTGGACCGGCTGATTGTCGTTCCGGATAGCTTGACAGGCTTAAGAAGGGCCACGGGGGTCAATGCCCCTGTCCTACCCACCTGGATGATAATGTCGCATATTTGTGTTGTCGCCTGCCGCGCCGGGAATTTGAAGGAAATCGCCCATCTGGGAAATTTAGCTGTATGGCCGAGCCTTCGCTGCTGGTCGACAGAATCCACTTTGATCACGATCCCGTCGACATCATAATCAAGACTGTCTCTCCGCCCGACCCAATCTTTGTAGAAAGCCAGGACATCTTCCAACGTTTGACATCGCTTGGAGAAGGGATTGATCTTGAAGCCAAACCTTTTCAGCGTCATTAGGTTCTCCCCCTGCATCTTGCCCTCATCTCCATCGATTGAAATGAAATAGAGGAAGACGTCGAGTCTTCTCATGGTGACTTCGCGGGGATCGAGCAATCGGATGGATCCGGCAGCGGCGTTTCTGGGATTGGCGAAAAGAGGGAGGCCTTCATCGGCTCGTTTGCTGTTGATTTTCTCGAAGGATTGAAAGGGCAGATATATCTCACCCCGGACTTCGACCTCTTTAGTTTGAGGAATGCTGAGAGGAAGGCTCTTGATGGTCTTCACGTTGGAGGAGACATCATCCCCCTTGAGGCCGTCTCCTCTGGTCACCGCTTGGCTGAATTTTCCGTCCCTGTATATGACGGATATGCCCAAACCGTCTATCTTCAGTTCGGCGATATATTCGATTTTTTCGGTAGGGATGATCCGCTTGATTCTTTCTTCGAATTCTTTGAGTTCTTCGATACTGTAGCAGTTGTCCAGACTGAGCATAGGCATTCTGTGCTCGACCGGGACAAAGCCCTCGATTGGCTCTTCTCCCACCCGTTGTGTCGGTGATTCTGGGATTATAAGATCCGGGTGGAGAGCCTCCAGTTTTTGGAGTTTTTTGACCAGGAGATCATATTCATAGTCCGAAATCTGAGGGTCGTTATCTATGTAATATTTCCTCTCGTGGTATTCGATTTCCTCTCTGAGCCTTTGGATATTTTCCTGGGCCTGACGGCGATCATGTTTCATGTTCGATCCGCCCTTCGTGAAACATTCGTCATGGTGATGTCCGGGGACCACGACGTCTCAATGGATATTATAATAGGTAGAGAAAAAGTTCAAATATGCGGCCCTCATATAAATCCTGCTTCTGTGTTTTTCAATGCCAAACACAGGGAAGCTCCCGGTGGTGAAAGAGGTTTTAAAACGAGAATTGAACGGTAGTTCTATGAATAATTCAGGTTATTTGATGCCCAGCTTATCTTTTGTCTGAGCCACAAGAGCCTGGAATTTTTCAAGAGCGCCCTGCTGTTGAGCTTGAATCGCAGTGACGGCCTTCTGCTCAACCTCGATCTGTTTCAGCATTTTTTCCATTTCGGCTTTCTCGGATTCGGATAGATCTTCTTCGTTTTTTTCGCCGAATTTTTTGTTGAAGGCGTTAGTCATGTCGGCGAGTGATTTAGTCTTGGTCTCGAGTTCTTTGATTTTGTCGTTGTATCCGGGAGCCTCATGATTAAAGTAGAGGCCTTGCGCCAAGTCCATGGCTTTCTGGGAATTGGCTTCCGAAAGGAAGCTGGCTTCGAGTAGATACTGAATAGCCTCGCCGGAGCCGTTATTTCCGGAGTTGCTCTGTTCGGCAAGGATGAGGCCGATGTTATAGGCTAAGTCTCCGCTCTTTTGTTTTGTATAAGCCTGTTTGTAGTATTTGAGAGCTTCACTCTTGTTTCCCGACCTGTGCAGGGCCTTTGCGTAGAGGACGGTAGTACCAAAACTGCCCAAAACCGGTGTGGCCACTTTGAGGGCGCTCACGGCGTCCCCGTAAGCCTTGGCATCATAGAGAGATTTTCCGAGCTTGGCCAGTTCGGCGGCGATCTCTTTGTTTTTTAGTATGTTGTAGGATCGGATATATGCATTGACTGCCCCTTTGTAATCTTTGGCCTTGGACAAAACTTGGCCTTCGACATAATGAGCGGCTCCGATGAGCTGATTGTTGTTTTGAGCTTTGCCGATTTGGGCAGCTTGAACAGCATAACTTTTCCCTTTTTCGAGATTTGCGCCTTTTTTTCCGTACAGGGAGGCGACTGTTACAAGAACCTGGTATTTGGTAATCTCGTCCAGACCGCCGAGCGATAGGGCTTCTTCACCGTGTTGGATGGTCTCATCTTCTGTTTTACCGCTATAGGGTGTCAGGCACAACTGAGCATGGGCAAAATTTTCGTACTGTGACCCTTTTCCTTCACACTGGGCAAGGTAGTCCTTGAGCAGCTTTGCCCTTTGAGCAGCGTCGTTGGCTGTCATGGCTTTGATATAGGCTTGATCGCAGGGATTTTCCTGGGCTGCGGACAGACTGCAGAGGAAGAGGATCAGTATCGATGTGATGACCACTGTTTTTCTCATTTTCGACCTCTCATACTTTTTCGTTT
>JAFGNQ010000298.1 GCA_016926925.1 Candidatus Aminicenantota bacterium | reverse complement strand
AGGACAGAGGCGAAGCCGACCCAGAGGAGATAGGGGACAAGCAGGATCCCTGCCGCCCTGGAAATGCGAAAAAATTTCACCGTGGTGATCAAAATCAAGGCCCACAAAACTACGATCTCCAAAAAGGCCGCCAACGGCGCTTTCAGGCCGAAAAACAGATAAGACCAGAGAGCGTTGAGCACGAGCTGACACACAAAAAAAATGACGGCAATCCGGACTCCTTCAGAATCGAAATCCTTTTTCAGGACAAGAAAAAGTGCGATCCCCATCAAGAGATAAAGAGTGATCCAAACAGGCGAGAAAACCCAACTCGGAGGATTGAAAGCGGGTTTCGTCAAACCGGCATACCATGTGCCGACCGAGGAGGCCGTGAAAATCCCGCCTACGATTCCCGCAAGTTGACACAAGAGAACGGACCCGATTAAATAGAAGAGATCCCTAGTCTTCATAATTTCTTTCTCCTATGATGAGTCGAAAAGCTTTTGCCGGTCAGGAACCGGATGCAGGCTTTTCCTTGGTCTCTTTGCTTTCTTTGGGTGGATCCGGGGGGAGCAATCCGACTCTTTTCCGAATCTCCCTGTCGAGTTCGGCAGCCAGCTCGGAATTTTCTCTGAGAAGCTTTTTGACGTTTTCCCGCCCTTGTCCCAACCGCTCACCCTTGTAGGAGTACCAGGTTCCCGCCTTCTCGACCAAACCCGCATCCAATCCGCAATCTATGAGGTCTCCCTCTCTGGATATGCCTTCGCCGTATATGATGTCGAACTGGGCAAGCTTGAAAGGAGGGGCCATCTTGTTCTTTACGATTTTGATCTTAACCCGGTTCCCGATGACGTTCTCCCCTTCTTTGAGGGTGGCCAGCCTCCGGACATCGACGCGCAAAGAAGCATAGAACTTGAGCGCCCTGCCGCCTGTGGTCGTCTCAGGACTACCGAGAAAAAAACCGATCTTTTCCCTGATTTGATTGACGAATATAAAACAGGTTTTGGAACGGCTGACAATGGCCGTCAATTTCCGCAATGCCTGGGACATGAGCCGGGCCTGCAAGCCCATGTGGGCATCCCCCATCTCGCCTTCGAGCTCCGCCTTGGGCACGAGGGCAGCCACCGAGTCGACAACGATGACATCGACGGCACCGCTGCGCACGAGAACTTCGGCGATTTCGAGGGCCTGTTCGCCGTAATCCGGCTGGGAGATAAGAAGGTTGTCGACATCCACGCCGACGCTCCCCGCATAGGTCGGATCCATGGCATGCTCGGCATCGATGAAGGCGGCCTGCCCTCCCTGTTTCTGCGCTTCGGCAATGACGTGGAGGGCCAGGGTGGTCTTCCCCGTCGCTTCGGGTCCGAACACTTCGACAACGCGCCCCCTGGGAAATCCTCCGATACCTAAGCTTAAATCAAAGGAGATGGATCCTGTCGGAATGGCCGGGATTTTGACAGCGGCGTTCTTCTGCCCCATCTTCATGACCGCACCTTTTCCGAACTGCTTCTCTATCTGCGAGAGAGCCGACTCAATAGCCCTGTTTTTTGATTCCTGTGTTGCTGTCTTCGCTTCATCGTTCATAGTGCCCTCCCATTTCATCGCATAGAGATCGAAACTCCCGGAACAAAAAGATGCCGGAGGAGACGGCTCACTCCGGATCTAGTTCCATTCGCTTCGCTCATTGCGCTTGATAATTTCTCCATAAGCTCTTTTAAAAAATGCGGTCGCTGCCGGGATGAATCTATCCGGACGCTCACGCTTCACGATCCGTAGTCGTAAAATCCCTTTCCGGATTTCCTTCCCAGATAGCCGGCGTCCACCATCTTTTGCAGTAAGGGACAAGGCCTGTACTTGGAATCTTTGAATCCTTGGTAAAGGACATTCATGATGTCCAAACAGACATCCAGGCCTATCAGATCTGCCAGAGCCAGCGGCCCCATGGGATGGTTCATTCCCAGCTTCATCACTTGATCGATGGCTTCCACCGTACCCACCCCTTCCATATGTGCATAGGCCGCCTCATTGATCATGGGAATGAGTATGCGGTTGGCGATGAAGCCGGGATAGTCGTTGGCTTCGACGGGGACTTTTCCTAAAGCTTCGGTCAAACCTTTGACGGCCCTGAAAGTCTCTTCGGAAGTGGCCATACCCTTGATCAATTCCACGAGCGTCATCAACGGCACGGGATTCATGAAGTGCATTCCCATGAACTGAGCAGGCCGGTTGGTTAGGGCTGCGAGTCTGGTAATGGAGATCGAAGACGTGTTCGAGGTCAAGATCACAGCGGGCGGCAGAATCTTATCGATCTCTGTAAGCACATTCTTTTTGACATCGAAGTCTTCAAAAACCGCCTCGACGACAAACTCCGCTCCCTCGAGGTCAGCCAGCTGCGTTGTGGTTTTTATCCGGCTGAGGATGGGTTCCTTTTCTCCTGCGATCCTGCCTTTCTCGATGAGTTTGGAGAGGCTTTTGTCAATAATCTTGAGTGACCTCTGCAGAAACTCTTCCCTGACATCGTTGAGGATGACTTCCAGGCCGGACGTGGCGGCAACCTGGGTGATTCCCGTTCCCATAGTCCCGGAACCGATGACTCCGATTCTTTCAATATCCATAATCGCTCCTCTCAGACCGTTTCCACGGCCATGGCGATGGCGTCTCCGCCGCCGAGACACAGCGCTGCGATACCCTTCTTAAGACCGCGATGTTTTAAGGCATAGATCAAGGTGGTCAAGATCCGGGCGCCGGTGGCACCGATGGGATGGCCCAAGGCAACAGCCCCACCGTGGACATTGACCTTCTCTCTGTCGAGCCCCAGGTCTTTGATCAAAACGACCATTTGCGATGAAAAGGCTTCGTTGATCTCGAAGAGGTCCACATCGCCGATTTTCCAGCCGACGTTAGCCAGCAGCTTTTCTATGGCTCCTTTGGGAGCGTACATGACCAACTGTGGTTCCAAAGCATTCGAAGCCGCCCCTAGAATGCGAACCAAAGGGGTGAGGCTTTTCTCTTTGACGGCATGATCGGAGGCGACGACGACTGCAGCTCCGCCATCGTTGAGGCTGGATGCGTTTCCGGCAGTGACCGTCCCGTCTTTCTTGAAAACCGGCCTTAAATGAGCCAGCTTTTCCACCTTGGCGTCTTTGCGCGGTCCCTCATCCGTGTCGAATACCAAGGGATCCCCTTTTCTCTGCGGGACTTCTACGGGAATGATTTCGTCCTTCAAGTAGCCGTTTTCTATGGCATGCAGGGCTTTCTGATGGCTGCTGGCAGCATAGATATCCTGTTCCTCACGAGAAGCGCCGTACTTCTCGGCCACTACCTCACCGGTCATTCCCATGTGATGGTCGTCGAAGGCGCACCAAAGTCCGTCGTAGATCATGGCATCCTTCAGCTTCATGTCTCCGAATTTGACTCCCTCTCGCGCCCCCCAGAGGAGATGAGGGGCCTGACTCATACTTTCCATACCCCCGGCCACGACCATTTCGTTCTTTTCCAGCCAGACGGACTGCGTTGCAAGCTCGACGGCTTTGAGCCCTGAACCGCAAACCTTGTTGACGGCAAAACTGTTAACGTTGGCCGGGATTCCCCCTTTCATCATTGCCTGCTTCGCCGGAGCCTGCCCGACACCGGCGGAGACAACGTTTCCCATGATGACTTCATCGATATCCCGGCCGGATACGCCGGCCCTGTCTAGGGCGGCTTTGATGGCAAAACCACCCAAATCCGGTGCCTTAAAAGATTTCAATCCTCCCAAAAAACTCCCGATAGCCGTGCGGGCTGCGCCCACGATAAAAACATCCCGTAGCTCACACATGCGTTCTTCCTTTCATAGAATCGTATGAATGCAGGTTATTATTATCACAATTGGAATACAGTGTAAACCCATCTTATCCGGACGCTGTCCCGCCCCGAATTTTCTCATTATTCTTCAGATTGAAGGGTCGCGTTTCCCCGGTTCAAAAGGAAAAAACAGGACTTCAGCAACTCCGCATTCGCTCAGGACAAACCGGTTATCTCACCGTCTCCAGTGATATCGATGTTCTCAGCCGCAGGAACCTTGGGCAATCCGGGCATGGTCATGATGTCACCGCAGTAGACAACCACAAAACCCGCTCCCGAGCTGAGGGAGACATCCGTCACGATCAACGTAAATCCCTCGGGCCTTCCCAAAGCTTGGTCGTCGCCTGAGAGAGAATACTGGGTTTTTGCGATACAGACAGGGAGGTTTTTAAATCCCTCACTCTCGATCCGCTGAATCCGCCGCCGGATCTTTCCCTCCATGGCCACCGCCTTGGCTCCGAACATCTTTTTAGCGATGGTTTCGATCTTATCGGTGAGAGGCAGTTCGAGGGAATAGAGGGGCTTGAAATCGTGCGCATCCTCCTCCATAGCTTTCACGATCTCTTCGGCTAAAGCAATGCCGCCCATACCTCCCCTGCTGAAGACATCGCTTAGGGCCGCACGCACACCGTCTCCTCGGCACAACTCCAATACCCTGTCAATTTCGTCCTGCGTGTCCGCAGCGAATCTGTTCACGGCCACCACAAAGGGAACGCCGAATGTTCTCAGGATCTCGATGTGCTTCCGGAGGTTGGCGAAGCCTTTTTCCAAAGCCTGAATATCCTCCTTCTCGAGATCATCACGGGCAACACCCCCATGGTACTTAAGCGAGCGGATTGTGGCCACCAAGACGCAGGCGGCCGGAGGCGGGATGTGGCCGGTCCTGACCACGATATCGAAGAACTTGACCGCTCCCAAGTCCGAACCGAACCCGGCTTCCGTGACCACACAATCAGAGAGCCGCAGAGCCAGATCCGCAGCCGTCACAGAACTGGTACCGTGAGCGATGTTGGCAAAGGGCCCCCCATGGATGAGGACCGGAGTTCCTTCGAGGGTCTGGACAATGTTGGGCTTCATTGCATCCTTGAGCAAGGCGGCCATAGCCCCCTCAGCCTTGAGATCCCGGGAAAAGATCGGTTTCTTAGCGGGGGAATAGCCGATCATGATGTTTCCCAGCCTCTCTTTCAAGTCACCCAGGCCTTTAGCAAGGCAGAGGATGGCCATGACTTCGGAGGCAGCCGTGATGTCAAATCCTGTTTCTCTGGCCAAACCGCGCAGGGGACCGCCGATGCCGACAATAACCTCACGCAGGACACGGTCATCCATATCGAGCACCCGTTTCCAAGTGACGGTTCGGGAGTCGAGAAGCCCGCATGCTCCGTCAAAGTGGAGGCGGTTGTCGACCATTGCGGCCAAGAGGTTATGGGCAGCGGTTACGGCATGGATATCGCCTGTGAAATGGAGGTTGACTTCATCGCTGGGCATTACCCGTGCCGCGCCGCCTCCGGTAGCCCCTCCCTTCATGCCGAAGACAGGTCCGAGCGAAGGCTCTCTCAAGGCGGCCGTGGTCTTCTTGCCCATCCGGTTTAAGGCGTCAGCCAATCCTATGGAAGTGGTCGTTTTTCCTTCTCCTGCGGGTGTCGGCGACATAGCTGTAACCATGATCAGTTTTCCGCGTTCCTGCCCGGATCCGGGAACAGCTTGGGGAGGAATCTTAGCCTTGTATTCTCCATATTTCTCTAATGATTGTGCATCCAAACCCAGTTTTGCGGCAATTTCTTCGATAGGTCTCAAACGTATATTTTTGATACTCGTTGAGTCGGGCATTCGGATCTCCTTTCTTAGAATCTACTCATTTGAATTATTCATAAAAACTGCCGGCAGTTCAATATTTTCTCGATCTTTGTCCATACTGTGGTCGTCTCATATCCAAGCCTTCCATTATTTATGGGCGGATAGGATTGGCTAGAATATTTAAATAATTTTTTTTAAGGAACAATGCCGAGCAGCTCCCGAATTTCCCTAATCAAGAGAGTGTTGATAGTGGCTCAATTTGCAGCCTCCATTGCCTTCATCATCGTCACGATCGTGGTATCCAGTCAATTGAATTATGTAAGAAAGAAAAACCTGGGATTCGAGAAGGAACATGTGGTCATAATCCCCATTTACGACAAAGTCGTATTCGAGAAAAGAGAAATCGTTATCGGTGTCGTGAAAGATTTCCATTTCCGGTCTTTACATCAAAAAATTGAACCTGTCGCTTTACTCATTTATCCGAAAGGCTTTGAAAATTTTTTAATAAGAATCCTTCCTGATGATGTCCGGAGAACATTGGAATATCTTAAAAATAGCTGGGAAAAGTTGTTCCCGGGCCAGCCTTT
>JAFGNQ010000043.1 GCA_016926925.1 Candidatus Aminicenantota bacterium | reverse complement strand
CCGGAAGCCGGATCGATTCTCCTTGCTTCGGCAATTACCGTCTCACCCAAAAATTCTGTAGTTACAAACGGTGTCGTTTTTTCTTTTATTTCCGGCAGAGACTTTTCAGGTTCGACTATCCGCTTCTCTGCTTCCGGCTCTTTCGCAACCGGTTCGGGTATTTCTCCTTTCTTATCCTCCGCTGCTTCCTCTGTCTTTTTTGCTTTCATGAAGTCCTTGAGTGAGGGCAGCTTATCGAGCTCGATCTCCACTCCCGTTGCTTTCCTTTTGTCTTTCTCCGCCACCTCCACTTCCGGTGTAGGAGCCTTTTTCCTTTCGATGTCTTGCGGTTTTATTTCCCCCCGTATGACGAGCTCGGATTTGATGAAGCCTGTGACTTTGGCCTTCCATTTCTCCGAGCGGTATGTCACGTAAAGCCAGGCCTTTTCGCCCTCCCAGGGATCGAAGAGCGTCAAGACAGTGCCTTTCTTAACTTTGTCTATCTTGATGCTGTTTTCATTGGCATTGATATAGATATGTGCCTCATCCGCCACGACAGTGACTTTGCTGTCTTGAGAAAAGAGGCTGGCTAGATTGACCAGAAGCAGGAGTGGCAGCAGCAGAATAATTTTTTTTAACACTTCAACTCTTTCATTTCTGATTGTTCATAGGTCAAAGTAACCGCAGCGGCAAACCCTGGAAGAAAAAATGAACTCCTGCGAGTGGGCTTTAGCGAATTCGATCCCACTCTGATCTTCCCGGTTTCATGAACATTTCCGATTATGAATAATGTAATCGAGAATCTCTTATAGGTCAAGTTGGGCATGTGTTTTAGCCTCGACTCGTGAATAATACAGGCCGATTAGAGTCCTTAACAGACCTATAAAACTTCTTTTGGTTGAATTGAACCACAAATTGACTTAGAATTGGGCTTCATTTTTGGAACAGATTTACTGCCATGAAGAAAAAACCGATAAAATCCGCAAAGACACACGAAACAGCGTCGACCTTTCATCTCGATAAAAAAGACATCATATCCGGCCTGGAAGTAAAAAAAGGATCTTCTTTTTTCCTGGGACGGTACCCGATGAGTGCTGTCATGACTGTTTTGGAGAAGAAAGGTTTTTTGAGGGAGGCCCGGAAAAGACGTCTGTGGCCTCTGGAGTTTGACTTGGATTCCTCGGAGTTTCCGCCGCTGCAGAGGCTTCAGGTTTTTCTTCGAGATAAAAAACCTGAAAATCGTGTTATGGATTTAAAAATACAGGAGTCCGCTTTAAAAACTGAAGATTTGTTGCTGGAAGATACATCCTATTCGGAGGTTAAGATGCTTTACCTCCAATGGCTGACTCTCCAGAATCCGCTTCTGAAGTTTTCTTCTCAAAGGCCGCCGCTTCCCGGACAAGCTTACCCCGGTCTCAAACTCGGAAGAAAAATCGTAGACATATTTAAATACCTAGCCAGGCTCGGCCAGGATGACGGAATCCTCGCTCACCCATGTTATTTCCATAATGCGTTGTTGTTTTCAAGGGCATTCTCCTTTCTAAGGCCTGAAAAACGGGGAGAGGTATTGGCCATCCGGAAATCGTTTCGGGATCTGCCGTTTGTTCAGCTGGCCTGGATCATCCACCTGAACTGCTTGAGAACGGCTGACAGCGAAGTTTATGAATGGAAGGCAGAGGAGCAGGTTCATCCGATGAACCGATTGCTGAAGAAACACTTTGAATCAAGGGAATACAAAAACAGGGTCGAGAAGACTCAGAAATCCCTTAAATTCTGGATCGATTGGGAATGCTACAAGAAAAAAATCCCGACAGCATTCAAATAATGATACAAAAGATTTCGGAAAAGCCTCTTTTTTTGGTGTATGTCTATGCCTTCCTTCTGTTGATTGCAACGACGATTCCCACATCCGATTTATTGCGGATCCAGAGAGTCAACAGAATCTTTTCTTTAATTCTATCGGATAAATCCCTGCATTTCATCGGCTTCGGACTTTTGGCATGGCTGTTGTGTTATGGGTACAGACAAGCGCATAAACGCTTCTTCTATATTAGAAGCGGAGTCGTTTCTGTCGGATACGGACTCCTGATCGAGCTCATTCAGATATTCCTTCCTTACAGGATGTTCAGCTTTGGGGATTTAGCGGCCGATGCTGCCGGTGTTGTGGTGGCACTCGGGCTTTTTTACGCGTTTACAACGCGCCGTCCTTAGCTTTATGGGTAATTCGTTGAAAATGCGACACTGTCTTCTCAAGAAATAATCATCTTACTTCTGTCATTATATACCTTACATACGAGTCGATCCTGACGGATAATTTCATTGTAAACTTTTGATATCGATATCTCTTTGATGCGTGGCTGTATTCTCTTAGAAGCCGATTTCTGCGCTCAAAAATTGTGTTTAAGGGCAATATCAGGCATCTAATTATAATTATTTTATTGATATTAAATAAGATGCTGAGGTGCGACCCCAAATAGATTTAACGAATTTTAATCTTTTCCGCAGTTTACGGAACAGACCCTGATTTGGTATAATACAGCCTGCAGTAGGAGTTTGAATATGAAAAAAGAAATTCATCCCGAATACGTAGAGACAACCGTCACCTGTGCCTGCGGCAACACCTTCACCACGCGTTCGACCAAGCAGGATATCCGGGTGGAAATCTGTTCTCAATGCCATCCTTTCTTCACCGGTAAACAGAAGTTCATCGACAGCGCCGGCCGTGTCGAAAAATTCAAGAAAAAATATGGCGACAACAAGAAATAAACGAAATGCTCGAAAGACTGGAAAATATAGAGGAGAAGTATCGCAAACTAACCGCCTCTCTGTCTGATCCCGCCTTAGTTTCAGATCCGCAAAAGCTCAAAAAAATCGCCAGGGAACATTCTGAAATCGAACCTGTCGTCAAAAAATACGAGCTGTACAAAAAGATCCATAAAGATATTCAGGATTCCAGGGATATCCTGAATGATCCGGACACGGATCCGGATCTCAAAGAATTGGCCGAGCAGGAACTCGAAGACCTCGAGTCTCGGATACAGACAATCGAAGAGGAACTCAAAATGCTTCTCGTGCCTCGGGATCCTTACGATAAGAAGGATGTCATCTTGGAGATCAGAGCGGGAGCCGGAGGTGATGAAGCTTCTCTTTTTGCTCAGGATTTGTACCGCATGTATTCCCGTTATGCTGAAAAAAACGGCTGGAAGATGGAGGTGCTCAGCACGAGTCTTTCCCCCATCAAAGGTATAAAAGAGATCATTTGCGATATCATAGGAGAAAACGTTTACTCTCATATGAAGTTCGAGAGCGGGGTCCATCGGGTGCAGCGTGTGCCGCAAACCGAGGCCAGCGGCCGTATTCATACGTCAACAGTAACCGTTGCCGTCCTGCCGGAAGCGGATGAGGTGGAGGTCCAGTTAGACCCCAAAGACTTGAAAATCGAGGCTTTTGGGGCGTCAGGCCCTGGAGGCCAGAATGTCAACCGCAATTACACCGCCATTCGTGTTACCCATAGGCCCTCGGGCATGGTTGTCTCCTGTCAGGACGAGAAATCTCAACATCGGAATAAAGAAAAAGCACTGCGAATTCTTAGGTCGAGGCTTTTGGATAAGGCTGAGAGTGAACAGCAGGATAAAATTTCCAAAGACAGAAAATTACAGGTGGGAACAGGGGAGAGAAGCGAGAAAATCCGGACCTACAACTTTCCGCAATCCAGAGTTACGGATCATAGACTGAATCTCACCCTGCATCAATTGGATAGCATCCTTGACGGCAGCTTAGATGAAATCGTCGAGAATTTACAGCAAAAGCATCAATCCAATTTGATGGACGCAATAGTCGACTCTCTTGACTGATCGAGTTTTTTTTGAAAACGATACAGGAATTGTTCCGGTCGGGAAAACTCCTTCTGACCGATTTCCCCGAATGTGATTTGGAAACCAGGCTTCT
>JAFGNQ010000042.1 GCA_016926925.1 Candidatus Aminicenantota bacterium | reverse complement strand
TGTTGGCTTTGATCCTTTCTGCTTTTATCAACAAGGGCATCAGAAATGTGATCATGCAATTGGAGGGCATGATTGATGATATCCTACATGGCTCTCTTCATGCCAGAGTATCACCCGACTCCGTGGCTGTGGATTTTCAAAAAGTCGTGATCCACACAAATACACTTCTTGATACGTTCGTCAAGCAAATTGAGGAGCAAAGAAAACTGGAAGACCAGATTCATGGTTCGCAAAGACTGGAGGCGATCGGTACTCTAGCCGGAGGTATTGCCCATGATTTCAACAATATTCTGACCTCGATGCACGCTTATGCGCAAATAGTCAAGGTCAACGTTCCCAAGAACAGTATTGCTGAACAAAATATGAATGAACTGATCGTATCTATCCGCCGTGCTTCGGAGTTGATCGAGCAGATTCTCACATTCAGCCGGCAGGTCAAGACTGAAGATGTGTATATCGATATTTCCAATGAAATTAAAGAAAGTATAAAGCTGTTCAAGGCCGCCCTTCCACGAAATATTCAGGTTGAGCAGGATTTGAGTCCGGAGAGATTCCTGATAAAAGCCAATCCTTCCCAGATCCATCAGGTTTTCATGAATCTTTATACCAATGCCTATCAAGCTATGAGGAGAACCGGGGGCATTCTGACCGTAGCCACAGAAAAAGTCGTGATCCAAAAAAAGGACGCTCTGAATCTGAATGAAGGAATTTATTGCAAAATAAGTATTGAAGATACAGGCCATGGAATGGAAAGGGAGATCCAGAAGCGCATCTTCGAGCCCTTTTTCACTACCAAACCTGTTGGAGAGGGAACAGGAATGGGTCTGTCGGTCGTTCACGGGATCTTAAGAAGGTATGGAGGAACCATTGAAGTCGAGAGTGCACCCGGGAAAGGATCCCGCTTCGATATCTATTTTCCTCTGGAGAAGAAGGCAGATCTTAAAAAAGGAAAAAAGGTCCGGGAATTGACCGTTCAAACGGGAGAAGGACATATCCTGTTTGTAGATGATGATGCCCAGATTTGCGATTCGCAGAAAAAGGCATTGGAACCCTTAGGATATACTTTGACAGCCATCCAGGACAGCCGTGTGGCGGAAGAAATTTTCACCGGGAATCCCGCTCAGTTCGATGCCCTTATTGTGGATTTGAACATGCCGCATTTGAACGGATTTGAACTCACTGAAAGACTCCTCGCCATCCGATCGGATATTCCTGTCGTTTTGACTACAGGTTATACTGAGATGATCGACTCGAAAAAAATCGAGAAATTAGGATTCCATTCTCTTCTCCTGAAACCGTACAAAATTGCGGATATTGCCCGGCTCCTCAAGGAAATATTAACGGTGGGAAAAACGGAGAGGCCATGACTTTATGCTTCTTTGCATCGGATTTGCACGGGCATACGGATCGGTTTAAAAAGCTCTTCCATGCGGTCGCAGAAGAACATCCTGAGGCCCTGTTTCTAGGCGGCGATATTCTGCCTTCGCAGTTCCGGATGGCGGCTGCACAAAAATGTGAGTATTCCGACTTTATCCATGATTATCTCGATATGAATCTGAAGGGGATGCAGGAAATTCTGCTTGATGATTACCCCAGAATATTTCTCATCCTGGGCAATGACGATGGCCGTCCGGCTGAGGCACCTATCCTGGAAGCGGCCGCTCGGGGTGTGTGGGAGTATGTCCACAATAGGAAAGTGACTTTCAAGGGCTACACTGTATTCGGCTATTCGTATGTACCACCGACGCCCTTTCTGCTGAAAGACTGGGAGAAGTATGATGTCTCCCGCTATGTGGACCCGGGATGTGTCTCTCCCGAAGAGGGAATGCGCACTTTATCCCTTCCGGAAAGTTCCATCAAATACGCAACTATCAAGAAAGATCTTGAGGACCTTACCGGAAACGAGAATCTAGAGAAGGCGATATTTTTGTTCCATTCACCTCCCTATCAAACCAAGCTGGATCGTGCGGCACTGGACGGCAAGACGATCGACCATGTCCCTCTGGATGTGCATGTCGGGAGTATTGCCATCAGACGTTTCATCGAGAGGCGTCGGCCTATGCTCACACTTCACGGGCATATCCACGAATCATCGAAACTTACCGGCGAATGGTGTGACCGTATAGAAAACACCTACATGTTTAACGGGGCTTACGACGGCCCGGAATTGGCCTTGGTTCGATTCGATCTCGAAAACCTGGACAAAGCAAAGAGAGAGCTGCTTTAGTCGTTTATTTTCTCCATCAGCGGCAGAGGTCGGGCTGCATCAGTCACGGCGCCTATCTTCAGGGCATAGCTGGTTTTTTTGGCGATATCCTCATCGGTAACGAATTGGACATCCAGTATCCCCTCGGTTTTGTAGCCCGTTCGGATGCGGTTCATTTCGCTGAGACACATGCTCCAGCCTTCCAGCCAGTGTTTGAGATCATGCCGCTGCTGGGCCGTCCCCCGAATATGAATCAGAATATCGATATCGCTCTGGGGGCCTGCGGTTGCGTTCTTCGTACTTCCGTAGACGTAGAAACCATGGATACCGAAGCGCTCCGGATCGAGATTTGAGGCAATGTATTCCGCCGCACTCATGCGCCAGGCCCAGTGGTTCTCAGTCTTTTTCTCTCGGTAATCTTTGTGTGCAAAATGAGTGTGGCTGTCGATAGTCTTTTCGCTCAGGATCCCCACAGCTTCGTCGAGTTCGGCATTCATAAGCACCCGGAATAGGAGACCGCCCGTATTCTTTGCTACATCGATAACCTTGACTGTGTCGGAAAGAAATGCAAAGTCAGGAAGGATTTTGGGAAGCATATTTTTCGCTTTTTTAAAAAAGTCTTCATTGAAGACGGTTCCGGAATCATCCGGATAAAGGGGGAGATAGCGAATCCCGGATTCAACCAGGTCCTGGAAAAAGTGCGTTCCGAATGAAGGCTCCGGGATATAATTACCCTTCTTTCTGGCAATCTCAATGAGGACAGCCGTATTGTTGATTTCCGAATATGTGACCTTCACTCCCATTTTGATATCACCCCGGCTTCCCCAACGGCCTGGGCCCATGAGCACGAACCGCTTGCGCGGTAAAAGCTTGTTGAGACTTCCCACTGCCCGGCCGACGGCTACGAGCGCGGACTTGTCTTCCAACTCGTCGTATTTTTGGGGATCCACATAGACGATGTGTGTTATGTCCGGACCTCTGCCGTTGGAAATGTAACGGTTGGCTGAAAAGATAAGCTTGTTCGCAGGGATGTCTTTCGGGATTCGCTCGGGCTCAACGCCCTCGGAATAACTCTGAGCACGACACTGCAGAAGGTAAAAATCCGTGCCGTCACAGGCAAACTCTATGTCCACCGGAGCAAGGAGTTTTTCCTCGAGAATGCGGGTCAGCCTGTTTATCTTGTCGATGAAATCGGATTTCGTGATGAGCCCTTCGAAAGTCACCACAAGCTCATCCTTTTCAAAGTCGATCTCATTACCTAGAGGCTTGCGGATGACCTGTCCGTCATAGATGGAGATAATTTTATTGATATTCGGGATATCTTTTCCACATTTGCTGAGGAGGTCTTTCAGTTCAACAGTATCAAAACTGTTTGTTTTGAGGTTGATAACATCCGCTCTCTTTGGGGTATAGCGAACAATTTCGTCCACGGCGACATTGACCCGCAGACCCGTTTGCCTTGGTGCGACCAGCACGGGATAATCGTTGCAGAGCCTGTCTACGGCGCGGGTCCCAAGTCCCGGGACGAGGCGAAGCAGTCCATCCTCTTGTTTGATTCGCGGAGACCACCGGAATTCGTTTCTGCTGAATACAACTCCCGCATAGGCCGGGAAATAATAATCTCCAATGCGTGTGCCTACGACTTCCTGAATCATAATTCCCATTTCTTCGACAAAGTCGAGCAGGCCCCTTTCTGCTCGATACTCGATTGGATCAGGGCCGAACACGGAGGCATAGACTTCGGAAATGGCGTCCGTCAGAGCCGCCAGCCTTTCTTGTTTGCTGCCTTGATTGGCAAGGAACAGGCTCTTGTACTTCCCTGAAAACGCCGCTCCGGCCCTGTCTTCCAAGAGACTCGAGCTCCGCACGATTATCGGTTTGTCTTTGAAATCATCCAAAATCATAGAAAGCCCCTGAACGATTTCTGTGGGGAAGTTGCAGTTTTTGAACGTCTGAACGATATGTGGATATTCCAGCCGGACTTGGCTGATATCCTTGTATTTCTGCTCTACGACTTCGTTGAGATTGTTGTAGCTCAGAAAGCTGAAAAGGACATCCGATGTAAGATACCAGGTCTTCGGAAGCTTAATATCTTCGAGATTATCCTCTGGTCTTCTTGTTTTTTTAATGATCTGATGTGCAAGGAACAACCCCGTGCTCTTGCCGCCGAGCCGGCCGTGGCTTCCCGGAGGATAAACAATACGATCCAGCACATAGTAAAAATCGTCGACTTCGATATAATCCTTGGCGATGTTGATGAATTCAGGCTGCCCTGATAGAAAACGCCTTAGAAGAGAAACCTGCACGCTTCTCTTGCTGGCTGGCGGCAATTCGATGCCCTCCGGGATGATGTAATGGTAACGCCGGATGGCGTCGACCAGATCCGGTAAGGGGAGATTGCGATTGGCAACCTGAATCAGAAAGTTCAACCTGGCTTCCTGCATCCATTTTTGGATGTTGGATAGGATTTGAGCGTTTGTGAGATATTTGGATGCGAGCGCAAAAGTGGCTTCGCTGAGATTTTCGGTGAAAGACAGCGTTTTTTTTTGATAAGGGCGGTTTTCATCTCCCTCGAGTTCGATCTCTTCATTCCTAGGACCCGAACCAGAATCCTGAAGGAGCTGTTCCGCTTCGTCAATGCCGGTCCAACACAGGTGATTCAGCATCCGCCTCGAAATGTTGAGGTACAGGTTCTTATCCGTCTGTCGCAGAAAATTCAAGGCCACCTGCCATTCACTCGCCCTATGCTCAATGATGTCCTTTTTGGCAGACTGATACTCCTGAAAGACCGATTTCATTCGTGTATACATGATGAAGTGACTGAGCCTGTCAACGATGGTTGCCAGAAGCTTGGTTTCCTCCTTCAGGAAAGGTCCGTCATCGGCTCTGGGCATCTCTTTGGTGTAATAAACATTGATTTCTCCCACATTCTTGTCCTGAACTTGGATGTTGGCACTTTGCACCCATAGCGTTTTTTCGAATCCCGGGGAATAATAAGACTTTTCACCGAGCTTGACTCTGGCGATGCAGATATCCGGATACTGCCATCCCGGAGGGATGGCTTCAATGATTCCCCGGCATACCTCATCGATGTCGGAGTCCGGTTTGTTCATGACCTCTTCGATCTTGTACAGGCAATTGAGCTCTTTGGCTCTTTCTTGAAGTCCCCAAATGAGTCTGTCGATGGTTTGTTTGTTTTCACTCATATTTGATAACTCCTCGACTTTTTTTCCCGTCGACTTTGATATTCAAGGGGGTGGAAGGTCTGACGTGACGGATGAACTGCGTTTCGTGAATGACTTCTTGCCGGCCCATCCAATTCCAATCGATCTGATACTTTTCCCAATGGGCAACGGAAAAATAACAGACCTGAAAACTGGTGATGTTGTGAAAAAAATGGGATCCCTGGCTGAGCATGAAATTCATATCGGGCATTGTGGCCTCCACAATCACTTTGGCACCAGAAATCTGTCCAAACTTGATGGGTATGCCTCCCGAGGGATCGGATGAGCCCCAGCGGCCGAAGCCGATAAGAACGTAAGGCCGCTTCTCCTTCACAAGTTGGCGGTTCAGTCGCTCCAGTTCTTTAGCAATCACTGTCGTTTTGTTCACCTCGAATGCATCCGGCTTCAGGTAAACGATGTCCTGAATGGTTAAGATGACTCCGTTTCCCAGCACGGATTCAGAGGCCACAACGACTTTTTCCCCCGAAAGCTCTGCCAGCGCAACATCGACTTTTTCCTGGGAAACGGCCATGGGCCGCACCTGCAAGAAACCGAAGTGTACCGGTGTGATGTGCTCGGGGTCAAGGGAGACGGCGAATTCGATCTCGACCATGCTCTCCAACCTCTCTTCACACATCTTGAGCAGGCTTTTCAAGACTTCGTTTAGAGGAATCGCATCCAGTTTCAATATAGGAGCGAAATCCAATAGTCTCGGCCCCCTGTCTCCGATCCCTATCTTGATTTTATCATCTCCAGGAATAAAAGTAGATGCAATAAACCTCAGGTTGCCGTCTTTCTCGGCCTCGGATATGCTGTATTTGCGCATGTATTCGGTCTCTTTGATCGGATTATAGAAGGGTGGTTCGCCCATGTGGATGGCCCAGAATTCCGATTGACTCTGTTTTAGAAGGTCGCTTAGTGAGTTGTAGGGAGGATTGACTTTGGGATAAGAAGGTGAGAATGACCACCCGATACCTTCGTCGACGATCATCTTCCCGAGACCCAAGGCCAGATCGATAACGCCGTCTTCGGATTTGGCGTGCCCGATAGGATAGAAGTTGTAGGAACGGGCTACACCCGAAATTTGAGGATAGAACCGGTCGTTGAATCGGTTGCCCACGACCTCTTGAATAATCACGGCCATCTTCTCATCCGCCGTAGTGTGTTTGGTGGCGGTTATGTAGTCTTTAGCACCTTTAAAAAAAGTAGAAGCAAAGACGTATTTGACTGCTTCTACCAGTTTCCGGAAGCGAATGTCGGGATCGAAATGGTTGTTGGAAATCATCTTTGTGGTGTAGACGCTGGCAAAGGGCTCGAACATAGCGTCCTCAAGCATGCTGGACGACCTGACAGCCAAAGGCGAGTGCACCTGAGAGACTAGAGCATGTAGATCTCCCACCAGCTGAATGGGCAGATCTCCACGTTGGAAGGCATGGGCTATCTGGTCATCGCGCGGGTCTGATAAAGCGATTTCATAAAGATCGTTTTTTTCTAGAAATTCGTCGAAGAAGCCTGTTGCTATGACGGTTAATGTAGGGATATGAATTGCGATATCAGGAGAAAACCGGGCATCCAAACCGGCCAAAGTGTCTTTGATATCGGCCAAACCCTGGGCTTTCCCGCCAATCGAACCCTTCCCGATATAGGTGAATTTCTCTTTTCCCGTGAAAAAATTCCTGTCGAACGGAGTCAGGATATCCTGATAAAATTTTTTCATCACAAATGATTACACCCAGCCCCTGTCTTTACAGGCTCGGGCAACACGGACAACAGCAATGTAATAGGCCGCGTCACGGAGGCTCAGATTCTTTTTCTTTGCCAATTCGAGGACGGACACGAAGGCGTTGGTCAGCTTGACATCCAGCTTTCCCAGGATTTCGTCTTTTTCCCAGTAATAGTTCATGTTGCTCTGAACCTGCTCGAAATAACTGCAGGTTGCTCCTCCGGCATTGGCCAGGAGGTCGGGAATCATAAAGAGATCTCGTGCAACAATGACTTTTTCTGCTTCGGGAGTGGTCGGGCCGTTAGCCCCTTCTACGATGATTTTGACTTTTTTTCCGATCTTGTTGACATTGTCCGCAGTGATTTGGTTCTCCAAAGCAGCCGGGATCAGGATATCCACATCCTGCTCCAGCCAGGCTTCGCCGGGAAGTATTTCGTAGCCCAACTTTCCTGCTTTTTCTTTGTCGATTCCTCCGAAACTGTCGGTGATACTATGCAGCTCTTCGAATTTGATGCCCGATTCTTTTCTATAGCAGAAAGCTTCGTGTTCCTTCTGGTCCCAGCAGGCGACACTGATGACTTTCCCTCCGATTTCTATAAAAAGTTTAACTGCGTGCTGCCCCACGTTGCCGAATCCTTGAACACTGGCGGTTGTGTTCTCCAGGCGGATCCCCAATTCTTTGAGAGCCTCGCGCACAATGCAGATCAAGCCGAAACCTACGGCTTCGCTGCGGCCGCGTGATCCGCCCAGACCGACCGGCTTTCCCGTAATAAATCCTGGAGTTTTTTCCCCTCTTATGGCCTCGAACTCATCCAGCATCCAGAGCATATGCTGGGCACTGGTCATGATATCCGGAGCCGGGACATCCAGCGATGGTCCCAGGTCTCGTGCCAATTGCCGCACCCATCCCCGGCAGATGCTCTCCTGTTCTCTCATGCTGAGATTATGCGGGTCGCATGTCACTCCTCCGTAGCTGCCCCCGAGAGGGATGTCCACGATGGCGCATTTCCAGGTCATCCACATGGCTAGAGCACGTATAATATCTATGGTCTCCAGGGGATGGAAGCGAATGCCTCCTTTCCCGGGACCCAGGACATCGTTGTGAACCACCCTGAATCCATGGAATATCTGGAAATTTCCGTCGTCCATCCGAACCGGAATGGTGAACTGATGTTCCCGCAACGGCTTCCCCAGCAATTCTCTTGTCGCGTTGTCCAGCTCGAGCATATCGGCTATATGATCAAACTGAGCCTGGGCCATCCTGAAAGGGTTGAATGATTGGTCGTTCATCGAAGGTTCCTTTCACATCACCGTCACTGAATCTGTGCTTGGAGGTGACGTTTTATAATTACCCGCTTATTTTTTTAAAAAATTTTCATTCATATGGCGACGTTTTTTACCTCCGGCGAACCGATCGCACTACAAAGCCTTCGTTGCAGTCCATACGGCGTAGTTTACTACAGCCTCATGGGCTGCTGCTTCGCCTTTGCAGCAACCTCGGCTCGTGGATAATCCAGGCTAATTGATTATAGCATAAACGGGTGCTGGTTAAGGATTCCTCTCTCCATCTTCATAGAAAAATTATAACAAACATAACACGAAGCAAATGCATATATAACATTCTTTTACTATTTAGATATTGTGAAATCAAATCAGCTCGAACCTGTGCTTTCTGAATTTCATGTTCTGAATCCGTTCCCTAACCTCATTTTACGAACAACCTTTTTTTCATATCCCAATTTTTTTAAAAAGGAGAGCTATTTTGTCTGATTATGTAACCGATTTTATGCGTGCATTAAAGGCCAAAAATCCTGGTGAATCCGAATTTCATCAAGCCGCCGAAGAGGTAGCCGGATCTCTTGCCCTCGTTTTCGAGCGGCATCCCGAGTATTTGAAAGCCAAATTGCTTGAGCGTATTGCGGAACCCGAGCGGGTCATTATGTTCCGCATACCCTGGATGGATGATACCGGAGATATTCATGTCAACCGGGGGTTTAGGATCGAGATGAACAGTGCTATTGGACCTTATAAGGGGGGTCTTCGTTTCCACCCCACTGTGAATCTTGGCATCCTCAAGTTTCTCGCCTTCGAGCAGGTTTTTAAAAACAGCCTGACCACACTTCCAATGGGAGGTGGAAAGGGCGGCTCTGATTTCGATCCCAAGGGAAAAAGTGACAACGAAGTCATGCGTTTCTGCCAGGCTTTCATGAGCGAACTTTTCAGGCATATCGGTGCCAACACCGATGTTCCGGCAGGCGATATCGGCGTCGGAGGAAGGGAAATCGGATTCCTTTTCGGCCAGTATCGTAAACTGCGCAACGAGTTCACTGGGGTCCTGACCGGGAAGGGACTGGGCTGGGGTGGATCGTTGATTCGACCTGAGGCCACCGGCTACGGAGCCGTTTATTTCGCCGCGGAAATGCTCGATACTAAGGGCGAAACCCTGGAAGACAAGATCTGTCTCGTATCCGGAAGCGGGAATGTAGCCCAATACACGGTGGAGAAGATCAATCATCTCGGCGGAAAAGCGGTTACATTATCTGATTCCAGCGGCTACATTTATGATCCAGAAGGTATCGACGAGGATAAACTCGCCTTTGTTATGGACTTGAAAAACATACGCAGAGGCCGTATCAAAGAATACACTGAGAAATACAAAAGCGCAGTGTACACAACCGTTGATTCCGGCATGGAATTCAACCCGCTGTGGAATCATAAGGCGGATTGCGCGTTTCCAAGTGCGACTCAAAACGAAATCAATGAAAAAGACGCACAAAACCTCCTCAAAAACGGAGTATATGTCGTTTCCGAAGGCGCCAATATGCCCACTTCTCCCGGAGGAGTGGATTTGTTCGTAGAATCCAAAATTCTCTTCGGTCCGGGTAAAGCAGCCAATGCCGGCGGCGTGGCTGTTTCCGGACTCGAAATGTCACAAAACAGCCTGCGTTTGGGCTGGTCGCGTGAGGAAGTCGACAACCGTCTGCACAACATCATGAAGAGCATCCATCAAACATCCAAGGAAGCGGCAGAGACATATGGAACTCCTGGAAACTACGTCAACGGAGCCAATATCGGAGGATTCCTTAAAGTCGCCAACGCGATGCTGGAACAGGGTCTGGTTTAGTCAAGAATCAACTGGGGATTGTGAAAGGGATTTTCCTTTCACAATCCCTATGGCATCTTAAATCTGTCGGGGAAAGGGTTGTCTTTTTACTGAAGAGGCGTACGCCTTTCCTTAGGAGACGGCGGCATTTATGATCGAAATTTTAAAAATAAGTGAGGACGTTACGATATACGGGAAAGGCTCTCTGGGTGGAAAGGGTGGCGGGTTAATCAAGCTCGATCAATGTGACATCCCCCAAACAAGGAAGCTTACAACGCACATTCTCACGACGGACCTTTTTGACACGTATCGGAAAAGGGGCTGTGATTTCGGTGACCAAGAGCAAAATATGCTTGGAACCATTCTGAAAGCGATGGGAGATGTTCCTATCGGGGTGCGCTCCTCAGCGACCAATGAGGCCTGTGCCACCGCTGAGAAGCTGGGTCCTGTTCATGCAGGTGAAAACACCTCCTTCATGCTCCCCAATAATCATCCGGATGAGCGGATCCGATTCAACCACCTCGTTCAGGCCGTATGTCACATTTTCGATGATTTCATCCAAGAACAGCCGGAAGACAGCATAGAGAAAATGGCTGTGGTCGTTAATCCCATACCTGGTATTTATGATGATACCCAAGCCGGGCCGTTTTACTACCCTTATATCTCGGGAGTCGCCAACTCCTTCTTTCCCTATGCTTTAAAAACCCAGAATCCGGACGAAGGCTTTGCCCGTATCGCATTCGGTCACGGCTATGCAACGGTCCTGGATGAATTTCCGGTAATTTCGATGGCAACCATAAAAAACCCGATTCCCCTGAGATTCTTGAGAATGGGAAAAGGACAGCAGTTCTTTTACGCATTGGATATGACGAAAAACACGGAATTGAGCGGTGAAGAGCTGGAGACCATGAAAACGCTCCATGTTCGCTTCGCCAACTATCATAAAATCAAACGGCTGGGCATAAAAAACAACCTGATCACAATAGAGGAACTGATCCAAAGCAACCATTACGGCTTCAAGACCGGGCTGAACACGGTAATGGAAACGATTGCACAGAAAATCTCTTCTCATTTCCAGATAGAATTCGTTTTCAACATAGATTTCGAAAAAAAGGATAGAGAAGAGGGCGCTTTTCATGTTGTTCAGCTGACGGAACTTCCCAAGCTTGAGTTCGAGGCCATCGAGATCCCCTCGGAATTTCGACAGGTTTATCTATCTATCAGGAGTCTTCAAGGACATGGAGTCAAAGAAGGAATCAGGCATGCCGTGGTTGTCTCCCCATTTCTTTACAAAAAAAGCAAGCATGATGAAATCAAAGAAAAAATTGCGCAGATCAACAGCTCCATGACAGATAAGAATGAGGCTTATATCGTAATCGCCCCCGGAAGATTGGGAAGTCCGAACCGAGATTGGGGAATACAAGTCGACTACCGGGACGTCGCCGGGGCCGTGGCCATCTTCGAATACGGAGTCGACATTTGCGCTCGCATGGAGCCTCTCCCCGAAGAAGAAGACCTTTCCGGCGGAATATACGGCAGCCATTTCCTGTATATGATTCAAGGAGGCCACGATGAGGACCAAAAGAGGCTCCAGACAAGAATGTACGGCACCCAAGGTACGCATTTCCTCACCAACCTGGTAAGCAACAACGTCATTTACGGATACATCGCACCCACCGAAGATTGGATCGATCCTTTCTTTTTTTCTCGGCCTGATTCGAGCAAAGCTCTGTATGTTTTGACCTTTCCCGAAACTGTTACGGTGTATGCGGACTCGATAACGCAACGCTGTGTCGTTGCCGTATGATACTTTGCGGTTCTTCCGGGGATATTCTCGGGTCATGCCTGATGTTTCGGGAGAAAGGTGTGGGTTATGAGGCAGGCGGCCTTCCGAATTATTGAAAGGAGGTGAAAGAATGTCAGAACTAATCCTCGAGCTGAAATGCCCGTATTGCAGAAAAAGCCTTATGGATGAGGAAACGCAGATCGATGGGCATCCGAGTGTGAAAACCCTTATTCAGTATCAAAACAAGGCCGGTATTTTGCGTTTGAGCGCATTATTCGGCAGTTATGAAATCAAATCAGATGTGTATATTCCCAAAGATGATCTGGTTTTATTTTTCTGTCCAGAATGCCGGGCCTCTCTTATGTTGAAAGATTTATGCGAAGAGTGCAAAGCCCCCCTCTCTTTTATGGAATTAAAAAACGGCGGGATGGTGCAAATCTGTTCACGTCGCGGCTGCAAATATCACTTTGTTGACTACAAAAATTTCGCGCAGAAAATTTCCGCCTTCTACAGAACCTACCAAAAATTTGCCGATCCCTCGAAGAAAAAATAGATTTTCATATTGAAGATACCCACCTCTCCATAGCTTTCCGGTTCATCGAAAAGATTCATATTGACAAATAGGGTTATAAATTAGTAAAAATAAAGTCTAGTATGTCTGTAATTTCACTATGAATATTAGCGGCATTGGAATATGAAGAAATTCGGATTTGTGCAGGTTTTCGCTCTTCCTTTTTTGTTCTTGCTGTCAAGCAGCATTCTATTCTTTGCCGGCTATCAAGCTTTTGCCTCGAACGGAAATATCCGGCAAGACAGCGGGGAAAAAGGCGAGGACATTCAGGTCCCTCCGCCTCCCTTCACAGAGGGGATTTTCCCATGTTCGGATTGCCATGCGGATATGGAAGTCAACCGGAACCAAAGGAAGCTTGAAGAGTTCCATGAGGACATCGTGCTCAATCACGGTGAAAAGAGCCGGTGGTGCTTTGACTGCCATGATGCCCAAAATCGGGATATGCTCCACTCGGCCGGAGGCGAGCTGATCGATTTCAAAGAGTCCTATAAACTCTGCGGCCAATGTCATGGCCCGAAGTTGAGAGATTGGAAAGCCGGTATTCACGGCCGCAGAACCGGCTCCTGGAACGGGCAAAAAAAATACCTGTTGTGCGCCCACTGCCATAACCCTCACTCGCCAAAATTCAAAAAAATGAAACCGGAGCCCGCGCCGCGAAAACCAGGAAAAGTAAAATGAGCCTGAAGAAAACAGTCTTTTCATCCGGAAAATTAAACAGGAGAACATTCTTGAAGGCCGCCGCTGTGACATCGTCCGCCGCATTGTTCAGCGCTTCCATACCCGAGAAAGCTCGCGCGGCATTCCTGAGAAAGAATTTCAAGTCCCTGTCGAAAGACGAGATCGCACGCATCATTGAACGTCTCGAGGCGCAATACACTCAAAAATATGGAAAGAAATTCACCGTGTCGGCCAAAGAGCCCATTCCCGAAACGCTCTTCGGCTACGGACTGGACATATCCCGGTGCATCGGCTGCCGGAAGTGTGTTTACGCTTGTGTGGAGGAGAACAATCAGTCCCGCGATCCCCAAATCCAATGGATACAGGTCCTTGAGATGGAAAAAGAGAAGGGGATCGATTTCCTGCATGCGAATTTGTATTACAATCATGAAGAAGTGCCGGATGAAGGGCATTTCTATGTGCCCATAGCCTGCCAGCACTGCAAGAATCCTCCTTGTGTCAAAAGCTGTCCGGTCGAAGCGACCTGGACCGAGCCGGACGGCATCGTCGTCGTGGATTACGACTGGTGTATCGGATGCCGCACTTGTATGGCAGCCTGCCCTTACGGGGCTCGTTACTTCAACTGGGGAAAAAGCACTCTGCCGAATGAGGACATCAATCCCGACACCCATTATCTCGGGAACCGGCCGCGCTCCAAAGGAGTCGTCGAAAAGTGCACCTTTTGCATCCAGCGTGTCCGTGAAGGCCGCTACCCCGCCTGTGTGGAAGCCTGTCCGGTAGGGGCCCGGAAATTCGGCAATCTGCTGGACAAGGACAGCGAGATTCGCTACATCCTAGAGAACAAGAGGGTTTTGATCCTCAAGGAAGAGCTCAACACGCAGCCGAAATTCTACTATTTCTACGGAACATGATGCTATGTGTGAGGTGACATTTTGAATTTTATCCGGTTTCTCAAAGAGAGTTTCAAAATCGTCATCCGTGGAAGCAAGCGCTATTATCTCTGGCTGGCATTTCTTTTAGTCCTGATCGGCTGGGGATGTACCGGTTATATCCAACAACTCAAACTGGGACTGCTGGTCACCAACATGCGGGATTCCGTTTCCTGGGCTTTTTATATCGGGAATTTCACTTTTCTGGTAGGAGTGGCGGCGGCTGCCATCATGCTGGTCATTCCTGCCTATATCTACAACTGGAAGCCCTTAAAAGAGGTGGTCATCTTCGGGGAGCTGCTGGCCATCAGCGCCGTCATCATGTGCATGCTCTTTGTCATCGTCGATATCGGCCACCCGCTTCGCCTATGGCACATGATCCCCTTCCTGGGCAAGCTGAACCTTCCCTCTTCGCTGCTGGCCTGGGATTCCTTGGTCTTGTCACTATATTTTATCTTGAATTTGCTGGTGGTCGGCTATTTGCTTTACCATCTTTTTTATAAAAAAGATACCAACAGAAAGGTCTTGACACCCCTGATCCTGTTTTCCATCCCGGTCGCTATCGGCATCCACACCGTCACCGCTTTTCTCTACAATGGATTTGCCGGGAGGCCTTATTGGAACAGCGCGTTGCTGGCCCCCAAATTCCTGGCTTCGGCTTTTTGCTCCGGACCCGCTGTCTTGCTCATCCTTTTTCAAATCCTGAAAAGGACCA